>CAZGVZ010000042.1:0-13764 GCA_964529145.1 uncultured Fibrobacteraceae bacterium
CCAGGGGTGAGTACCTCCGGGTAGTATTTTCCATTACCTGCCCAGGTAAGAATCATCGTGAAATCTCTTTGGGATTTGCACAAGGAGAAACGGCCCTCAGGGCCATGGGGCAGGAGAGCAACTTCGGGCACAGGCGGCGCCTCGCCCGTCTGTCTTATTGCGGGCTATGTCATTGCTATTCTTTAAGCGTATGGTGTCCAGTGCTTCGCACTGTTTCCATTATACCGCTTAGCCCGTATCAAGACAGACCATGGCTTTCAGCCGCTGATTGAAAAATTTCCCGTAACGCCCCTTGCGAGGGAGTCTCCCGGGCGCTGCTTTTGACATTTGGTACGGAGATGTTCCGGATGGTTCTTTTACTGAAACTGTGCGCGATTCCCCTGTATCCCCTCGGATTCGGGCTGATGCTCATTACTATAGGATTGATTGGAGCCTTTCTTCACCGGCGTGCGGGATTGTACGTCGCTGCCGCGGGTGCGGCGATTTTATACGTGATCTCGACACCTTTCGCGGCGGGATTTCTTCTTCGTGGCCTGGAGTCTCCCTACTACGATACAGAACCTGCCTCCGGAGAATATCCTGTGATCGTGGTGCTGGGAGGGGGAGGTAGAACGATCGGGAAGCCGCGCGAATACCCCGAGATAAGTGAAGCGGGCGACCGGATCCTCCATGCGGCTCGTCTCTACAAAATGGGAGTGGCGCCGCGCATCGTCACCAGTGGCGGCATCAATGCAGGCTCTTTTCACAGGCACATCGTCGAAGGCGAGCACAATGCGATGCTGCTCAGGGAAATCGGCGTGGACAGCCTGTCGATCATCGTGGAGAGGCGTTCCCGGACCACCGCGGATCACGGACCGCTGGTCGGCGCGATCCTGGATTCACTCGGTTTGCCCCGCAGGGCGGTCATCGTCACGAGCGCGGCCCATATGAAGAGGGCGCTAGGGGTGTTCAGGAAAAACGGATTCGCCGCGATACCCGCGGCCACCGATTTTCAGTCACAAAAATACCTGCTGGAGAGCGTAAGGGATTTTTTTCCTTCAGCATCCGCGCTCGAAAGGGTTACGGCGGCGGTTCACGAGATATACGGGATCGTGGGATATCGGATGATGGGGAGGATATGAGGGGCTGTGGGTGCGAAGTCGCTCGTTACAAAGTGCACACCTCCGGATTCCTCTATCCATGAACGTCCCCTGCAAGGTCCACCTTCGGCGGCAACAACACTCCCTGCGGTTTATGAATTCATGCGAAGAGGCTTGGGATCGGGTGAATCGTGATTACCGGAGGGTACACGGTACTGAATCCTCGAGCAAAGATGCACCTGTTCATAACACCATGTTATATCGATGAATAAAACGCTTGTGCTGCACTGCGATAAATAGTAAACTTCTCTAAATCGTTGATCATGCGTAGAAGGACGCCACGGGAGAAAAGTGCGTCTAAAACGATTTCCTGTGTATTTTTACCTGCACAGTGCGGGAGTTCGATTTTTTATGAAGTGCAACGGTATTTCGTGTTCGGGCGGTTCAGAGGGTATTTTCGTTCGAATACTCCCGACGGCTCCTGTATGATCCATCACCAGTAGCGGGAAGTGCAGAATGAGTGACTACTTCGTACATGAATCAAGTTATGTCGATGCGCCTTGTACTATCGGACATGGAACGAAAATATGGCATTTCAGCCATGTGATGAGTGATTGTTCCATAGGGAACGACTGTATCCTGGGACAGAACGTCAATATCGCCGGCGGCGTCGCAATCGGAAACAACGTGAAGATCCAGAACAATGTTTCCATCTATACGGGTACGACTGTCGAGGATGACGTATTCCTGGGTCCTTCCTGTGTATTGACAAATGTAACAAATCCGAGGAGCCAGGTCAATCGTCATCGCCTCTATGAAAAAACGGTAATCAAAAAGGGGGCGACCATAGGCGCAAACGCTACGATCGTATGCGGTGTAACTATCGGACGCTATGCTTTCATCGCGGCAGGGGGCGTGGTGACCCGCGACGTTCCTGATTACGCCTTCATGGTCGGCGTTCCCGCGCGTCAGCGTGGGTGGATGAGCCGCCACGGCATTCCGCTTTTCGAAGGCGAAGGTGGGGTAATGACATGCAGGGAAAGCGGATTGAGGTACGGGAAAAAGCCCGACGGCACTGTATATTGTCTTGACCTCGACGAGGAAGCGCCGTTGCCCGGCCATTTGAAGATGGGGTCCCGCGGTTACCGGGATCATACGGAAAGGAATGCCGGATGAATTTCATCGATCTGGAAAAACAGCAGGATGCGATAAGAGAGAACCTCGAAAAACGCATCCTGCGGGTTCTTGACCATGGGAAGTACATCATGGGTCCAGAGGTACTCGAACTCGAGGAACGGCTGGCCGAATTCTGCGGAGCACGCCACTGTATCAGCTGCGCAAACGGTACCGACGCGCTTCTTCTTTCCCTTCTTTACTACGGGATCGGACCGGGTGACGCGGTGTTCACCACGCCCTTTACCTTCATCGCCACGGCGGAAATGATAGCGCTTCTCGGCGCGACCCCCGTGTTCGTGGATATCGACGAAAGGACGTTCAACATTTCTCCGGGGAAACTCGCGTTGTGCCTGAAGGAATTCCACGATGGCTCGCTTCCCAACGGAAAACCCGCGGGCGCACTGAAGGCGCGGGGAATCATTGCGGTGGATCTGTTCGGCCTGCCAGCGGACTATGCCGCGCTGCAGAAAATAGCCTCGGAAAACGGACTTTTTCTCATAGAAGACGGAGCCCAGTCCTTCGGCGCACGCTGCCATGGCCGGAGAGCATGCTCCCTGGGGGATATCGCCACTACCAGCTTCTTTCCCGCAAAACCCCTCGGCTGCTACGGGGACGGCGGAGCTATCTTTACCGACAACGACAGTGTCGCGGAGACCATCGGTTCACTCAGAATACACGGCAAAGGGTCCGACAAATACGATAATGTCCGTGTTGGAGTGAACGGCAGGCTCGACACCCTTCAGGCCGCGATCCTTCTGGAAAAACTGAGCGTTTTTCCATGGGAACTCGAACAAAGGCAGATGGTGGCCGGGAAATATGACGAGTTTCTCTCGTCTCTGGTCACGGTTCCGTACGTTCCCGACGGAATGGTCTCCTCATGGGCTCAGTATACGGTTATCGCCGACGACAGGAACAGGTACCAGGATCGTTTGAGAAGTGCGGGTATTCCCACCATGATATATTATCCCACGCCGCTCCACCTGCAGACCGCTTTCAGGTATCTCGAGTATGCTCCCGGTACAATGCCAGCATCCGAGTACAGTTCAACTCACGTATTCAGCCTTCCCATGCACCCTTATCTTACCGTAGAGGAACAGCGGAAGATATTTGATGCGATGAGTACTCGTTGAATCCGGAATGAAGACAAAACCCGAAGTTAAAAATGTAATACATTCGGCGTTATTGGTAATTGGCTGAATAAAATAGCTATTCGAAATCTTCGCGTGGACTCCTGCTCATGCTAATAATCGTATCAAATAATCATAGCGATTACGGGATCCTTTTCTGGTTTCTTAATGCATTTATTAACAATATTTGGAATCAGTTTGTGATAGACGATGAGCATCCGGAAAGTGCTAATCTTAAAAAGAATTGAATATAGGAGCAAAATTGTATTTACATAGTCCAAGGCGGGAATTGAAAAAATTCCTATTGCCAGCACTTTTTTGTGGAGCTATTAATATAATTCTTATTATGCAATTTAATCCAAAAGCGATAATAGGTTGTATCGCTTGTTGGCTGGCATTTTCATTGTGCATGAAACTATTGATATGTAATATCAGGGAAAAAAACATCAGAATGGATTGCGTTCTAATATACATAATAGCCAATTCTTTTATTAGCTTTCTGTCTATAGTGCCGATGATAGCGAATAAATTTAGATTCGGCGATTTCAACACCAATAGGCCGGATACGATTTATTTCTTCGAGAACGCATTGCTCTTTGCTCAAATGGGAAAATTAACGTATTCTTTATTGGACGTTTTAGGTGGAGTCATGATCTATTTGTATGGAAAATTCGGCTTAAAATCTGATGTTATGTGCTTAGTACCGATAAATTGGGGATGTTATTCTCTGTTAATGGTGATTACATATCTGTTTGTATATCGAATAACAGGAGCTATAGGGAATATTAATTTGTTTCTAGCGGTATCTGCGCTCAATTATGAATTGCTGGATGTCTCAACCATCTATTTGCGTGATGTGCTGGGTGTAATGCTGTTTTTACTCTCCGTGTATTATTTCTCCGAAAAAAATCTTTATTTGGGGTTTTTTAATTCCATACTGGCCTTTTTTGTAAGGGGAGGGAATGGATTTTTGAGCTTTCTTGCCTATCCTTTTTTGCATTTTGCAAATGTATGGAAAAACAGAAAAGGAACAATAATTATACTTACGCTGTGTGTTTTGGTTACTGGAAGTTATTTGTCAAATTATTTGGGTAAATATGCCGGGTCTTCCATTCTGAGCTTGAAAATAAATAATAAAAAAGATTATAATTTTTCTGAAAATCGCGAACGTTTGATGGAGAGGGGCATTGTATCGGCAGAAAAAAGGGGTCGGGTAGATATGACAAACACATTTTATCGACTAGGCCCGAGAGGATTGCCCTTGCGTTATATTACTAACATGTTTGCGCCTGTAAGGGCACGCAAGTTATGGGATTACCGAAGGAAAAAGGGACGCAGCAGTGCATTGGTTTACGGAGTTTGGCCGGAAGCAGTCTATAGTTATTTGTATATCTTGTCACTTCCTTTCTTCACGCCTTATTTAATCTATGGTTTATACTGTTCTTATAGAATTAATAGATATGTGCCATGGCTCCTTTTCTTTTTGGTCGTACTTTCGATGATAGTGTTATATTCCCTGCAAGAACGGCATAGATTGATGTTTATCATCTTCTATCCGTTGTTTGTAGAGATCGGGATTAAGCAAATAAAATCAAACAGACTAAAAAACAGGATGAAAACAGTTGTCCTTGCACTGATTTTGTTGATTTACCTTCCAAACCTTTATTTACTAACATATTAACTCAAGCAAGATTACGATAAGATGGGCCTGAAGCGATTTTGCTTATTAAACCGCCAAATGCAAGCCTTCGCCAACAGGTTGATGCTGACGGATATGATTCCGGGTGATCTTTCCATCGGGCACCACTTCGCAATACCCAAAGCAGACCTTCAAATAGTTTACGATCAACCGGAGGACGGCCTCCTTTTCTCGATCTCCTTTTAGGGTGTGGCAGTACCTTGGCGATTTTCTCCCACTATTCATCGGTTAATTCCGATTTTTTCCTACGCATATGCAGAGTCCTCCTTTTGAGTAGTTTTAGAGAGCTTTGCTCTTGTAAATCTAATTATGACCAAGAGAAAGGTCTAGACTTTTATTTTGAAACACTTAAATATAATGTATGCGTTTTGAAACTGCTTCTAATCAGTTCATTTGTAACACGACATAAAAGTGTCTAAATTTTTTAAACATTACCAATTTTCGCGAATAGATGATAGTATGAACCAAGTTTAACACATTAGTGACGTCGTTATACTTATGAACTGCTTAATTTTTATGGATAAGCTCTTATAATAATTCGGAGGAAAATGCTTCAGAAGGATATTACCGGACAATTTAAAAAACAATTGCCTAAGAATTCTTTTTTCCAGGTCTTGAGCTTTATTTCTAAGATAGTCGTAGGTATTTTGCTTGTGCCATATCTGCTCCATAATATTGGTAGTGCTGCTTACGGGCTAATACCTCTGGCCGGAGTAATGACACAATATGCAGGTCTTATTGCACATAATATAACAATATCTGTTAATAGATATCTTACTATTGCCCTTCAAGACGGCGATGAAAAAGAAGCAAATAGAGTATTCAATACGGCTTTTTTTTCCTATCTTGCCATAGTTTTCATACAAATACCTATCTTTTTAATGATAATCTTTCATGCGAATACTCTTTTTTCGATTCCTATCGGGATTTTTAAAGATGCGATAATATTATTGGTTTGTAGCGCGGTCAGCTATTTGATTAATTTAATTGCGAGTGTATTCGGAGTATCTTTATACGCAAACAATAGAATCGACATCTCCCGCAGTATTGACATGATTCGGGTGATATTGAATGCGAATGGAATAGTCATTCTTTTCTCGATATTTGGTCCGGCATTGAGGTATGTGGGATACATGAACGTATGTGTCAGTGTATCTATTTTGGTGATCAACGTGATTGTTGGAAAGCGGATGGCACCAATTTTGAAAATTAGTTATTCATATTATGAGAAGAATAAAACAAGAGAACTCATGAGCATGGGAGCGTGGCTTCTCGTCAATAATGTCGGAACACTTTTATTCATGTCAACGGATATTTGGATTTGTAACCGATTCATCGGCCCCAAAGAAGCCGGTGAATATGCAGCATTGCTTCAAGTGCCAGTCCTGATACGCGAAGGAGGGGGAATATTATCGGCGGTAATAGCACCGATGGTCATAATTTATTATGCAAAGAAAGAATTTGACAAGTTAATCCGTATTAGCAAAATGTCAGTACGAATACTGTCTCTATTACTGACGCTTCCGATAAGCATACTAATAATAATAAGTCCTCATTTGCTCAGATTGTGGCTGGGAGATGAATTCGTCTCTTTAGCGCCTTTAATGAAATTAATGTTATATCATTTAGTAATTAATATAGGTGTCATGCCTCTGTTCAGTATACAAATTGCTACTAACAATGTGAAGTTACCCGGAATAGTGGCGCTGTTTATGGGCATATTAAATATAATATTATCAATTATTCTTGCTAAACACTTCGGTTACGGTATTTATGGGATTGTTATTGCGGGAGCGATTCTATTAACTATTAAGAATGCAGTTTGGACGCCGCTTTATGCCGCTTCAATATTGTCACTTCCATGGTATGCATTTATTAGACAATATATTCCTGCGGTTATACTGTTAATAGCATTAACGGTATCAGGCTCACTTATGGAAAAAATATTGGATCCGATGATTTTGACCGGCTTGTACATGAAATTGATAACAATTTTTATGTTTGGTACTTGCGCCATATGGAATATGTTATCTAATGAAGAGCGCCTATTAATAATCGAAATGATTCCGGGTAAATTAGGAAAGATGATCGGAAGCAGATTGAAAATTATCGTAAAGGGATGAAATCATATTATACGGTTGGAGTAAAATTTTACGATATAAAGAAGGGAATTTGTCGGTGAGTCGAGTGGTAATCTGTGCCGAAGTATATAGTGAAAATCTGGGCGATCAAGTGATTGCACGATCAATAGAATGGATTCTTAGAAAAGAAGGCATGGAAATAGATGTTCGTTTTCTCGATTTATCGGGAAAAATAAATGTAAATAAAAATTTTAACGATTGTATAGAAAAAAAGTTGACCATCATTCGAACAATGCTGGGCATATTGCATCGATTTGGAATCTATCACCGATTGAAGGTTTTATTCATCTGGTATTGTGTGTTAAGAAAAAAATGTCGAAAGCAATGGTTAAGAATAGTTGAGTCTGCCGATTTTATTATTATTGGTGGAGGTCAATTGCTTATGGATAATTATCTCGCATTTCCTCTGAAGATTAATGAGCTGATGAACATTGCTAAAGAAATGAAAAAGATGGTTATCTTTTTCTCTTGTGGTGTTGGAGAAACCTGGTCTTGTATAGGTTCATATATGTTGAACAAAATATTGGCAAATAAAAATATTGTTTTAATTACTACAAGGGATTACGATTCGCAGAAAGTTTTATACAAGATAATACGAAGGAGAAAAAGCTGTCATGTTTCTTTTGATCCCGCGATCTTTTCGGCGGAGGTTTTTCACAAGGCGGCCGATACCCAATCTAGAATAATCGGTTTGGGAATAATGAATCCGAGGATTATGGACAGATCATTAAATGAAGTCAAAAGAATGTCAATGAATGAATTTAGAAGATTATGGGAAAATCTTTCCGAAATGTTAGTAGATAATGGATGGGAAGTTTTTATATTTACTAATGGATGTTGTAACGACCATTCTTTCGCAATGTCATTATTTGAAGGTAAACGTAAACGTAATATAACACATTTGAAAAGAGCGACCGATCCTGAAACTTTAGTACATCAGATATCTCGATGCAAAGCCATCGTTGCTCATAGATTACATGCAAATATCATCGCTTATTCATTGGGTGTTCCGTCTGTTGGTCTCATTTGGGATCGAAAGGTAAAAAGCTTTGGAGAATTAACAGGACGTAGCAATTTTTTTATTGAACCAGATGGTATGAATATATTCACGATAAAAAGAAAACTGGATCAGGCTATTGAACAAGGAATCGACAAAAAACAATTGATGGATTTCAAGGCAAAGGCTGAATTCGATATGAAAAACTTTCTTACGATGAGCAAAAAATATGATAGTACAATTTACGGTAATCAAATTATTGTTTGATAACCGATTTAGAATAAACAATTAAAGAATAATATGGAAAAAAAACACAGAAAGATCAGAGTCCTTCACATAGCCGCCAACCTCGATTGTGGAGGAACCGAGACATGGTTAGCGAATGTTTTTGAGAGAATTGATCGTGAACGATATCAGTTCGATTTCCTCGTTTGGGTAAAAGACGAATGTTTTTATGATTCAAAATTTGAAAAACTTGGTTCAAAAATCTATAGAGTGGCCGGAAAAACAGATGGCAAAAAAAATATCTTTTCCTACCTTGTTAAAGTATTTAAATTTCTGAAGTATGAAGGCCCATTTGATATACTACACTGCCCAGGTTTTTATGCTGGAGTATATGCAGCTATGGCAAAAATGGCAGGCATACCTGTTAGAATTGCACATGCACATACATATCGACCATATAAAAATAACATAATAATGGAAAAAATCACTAGGTCTATAAAGAAAATAGCAATTAAGATGTTCGTTACGCATGGTCTGGCTGCGAGCGAGAGCGCCGCGATAAATATGTTTGGAAAAGGGTGGAGAAAAGATAAGAGATTTTCGATATTGTATTGCGGAATAATATTACCACCGATAATGGATTATAAAGATGATTATTCAATTAGAAGAGAATTTGGAATTCCAGAGAGCAATTTCGTTATAGGACATGTAGGACGCTTTGAACTTCCAAAAAATCATGAAAAAATTATCGGTATCTTCAAATGCTATTTAGGAATGAATCCTGAAAGCTATCTTATTTTGGCCGGTGATGGTCCTAGGAAACAAATTATCATTGATAAAATCAGGGGAATGAATATAAACGGAAAAGTCATATTTGCCGGAGTCCGTAATGATGTCTCAAAGTTATATAAATCGATGGATTCTTTTCTATTTCCATCTTTGTATGAAGGATTGGGATTGGCTTTTGTTGAAGCCCAGGCAGCAGGATTACCTTGCATAATATCAGATACAATACCAAAGGAAGCGGATATCATTACTGAATTGATCACTCGGATTTCACTGAAGCAGGCTGATTCAGTTTGGGCTGAGGAGATCACTAAATTAAAAGGAAAGCCAAGACGAAAAATTGAGATGATAAGATTTAAAAGATTTGATATATATCATAATATTGAACAACTATGTAAAGTTTACGATGATTCGATAAACAATGTAACCTGAAAATATTATAGAGATAATCGTTTGATGATGACAAGAAAAGATCAGAGAAAGGTACAGAATGAAAAAAATTCGGATGACCAGCAGAATTAAGACATTTCTTATCAATAGTAGAATTCCTCCAAGTAATATGCTTGATCACGTCAATGCATTATTGAAATATGGTAGATGGTTAAGGATGAATCCCTCTCCAGTGCATTTCAATCATCGAGAGAGAATGTATGAATACTTAAATGACTTGATCGGAGATACCTCCTATGATTATTTGGAGTATGGTGTTTTTGAAGGGCGTTCGATGAAATATTGGGTAAATTTATCCAGTAATCTTTCAAATAGATATTTTGGTTTCGACACATTCACAGGCCTTCCAGAAGATTGGGATCAGGGAATTGTAGTAGAGAAAAAAGGCACGTTTGATGTTAACGGCAAATTACCGGAATTGAAGGATGAAAGGATAACATTTATAAAAGGACTTTTCCAGGACACTCTGCCGTCTTTTATGGAGCATTATGTGCCACAGAAGCGTATGGTAGTGCATTTTGATGCTGATTTATATTCTTCAGAACTGTTTCTGCTGACGATTATGAATCCTGTTTTGACACATGGTACTTATTTAATTTTTGATAACTTTTCTGTTGCGACACATGATTTCAGGGCCTTTGTTGACTATACAAATGCTTATAAAAAAAAGTATAAGGTGATAGCAACGGCTGACCTTCGATGCGGACGTATAGCGATTCAACTGCAATAATTTAGGAAGGTAAACACCAAAATGAGGAAAGTGGTTTATGTCGGGATGAGCGCAGACTTAATACATCCTGGACATTTAAATATTATAAGAAAAGCGGAAGAATTAGGGGAAGTGACTGTTGGATTGTTAACCGATCAGGCCATAGCAAGTTACAAAAGACTTCCATATATGAGTTATGATCAAAGAAAGATCATTGTAGAAAGTATAAAGGGCGTGTATAGAGTGGTACCACAGGAAACACTCGACTATGAGCCGAATCTACGTCATTACAAACCTGATTTCGTGGTACATGGTGACGATTGGAGGGAGGGTGTTCAGAGAGATATTCGAAATAATGTGATCGAGGTGCTTGGAGAATGGAATGGGAAAATGATTGAAGTCCCATATACCGAAGGTATTTCCTCTACGCAATTAAACAAAGCATTAAGGGAAATAGGAACTACCCCGGATATTCGTCGGGCGAAATTGCGTCGATTGTTAAGCGTAAAACCAATGATACGATTAATAGAGGTGCATAGTGGTCTGACAGGCTTGATCGTTGAGAGCACCGTTATTGATACGGATTATGGTCGACGTGAATTTGATGGAATGTGGGGAAGCAGTCTGACCGAATCGACATCCAAAGGGAAACCCGATATCGAAGCAGTCGATGTCAGTGCACGATTGAGTACTCTGAATGATATCCTGGAGGTTACTACAAAACCGATTATTTTCGATGGAGATACCGGAGGGCGTTTGGAGCATTTCCAATTTACCGTGCGTACAATGGAGCGGCTAGGTGTATCGGCTGTGGTGATAGAAGATAAGGCAGGGCTTAAGAAAAATTCGCTGCTTGGTATGGAAGTTCCACAAACACAAGATTCGATAGATAATTTTTGTGTTAAAATCCGGGCGGGAAAAGAGGCCCAGATAACTGACGAATTCATGATCATAGCACGTATCGAGAGTTTGATTCTGAACCATGGAATTGAAGACGCCATAAAACGTGCTTGTGCATATATCAAAGCCGGTGCAGATGGAATTATGATCCATAGTAGACAAAAAGAACCGGATGAAATATTCGAATTCTGTAATAGATATGCGTTGTTGGAGAAGAGAGTTCCGCTTGTCGCCATTCCGACGAGTTATAATAAAGTGAAAGAAAAGGAGTTGCTTGATCATGGGATTAATGTTGTCATATATGCAAATCATTTTTTAAGGGCTGCCTATCCGGCAATGATCAATGTTGCCAGATCAATTCTTGTGAATGAGCGGTCTGCCGAAGCTGATGACTATCTGCTTTCGATTAAGGATATATTGGAATTAATTCCTGGGACAAAATAAAAATGAATGTGGAAGCTTTCTATAACGCATTGCAATCGGAAGGTGTATGTTACTTTACCGGAGTACCAGATTCCTTTTTAAAGGATTTTTGTTTCTACATCACAGATCATGATGAAAAATGCACTCATATTGTCGCGGCAAACGAAGGCAATGCTGTCGCATTGGCCGCAGGGTTCTATTTGGGCAGTGGAAAACCGGTAATGGTTTACATGCAAAATTCCGGATTGGGTAACGCAGTGAACCCATTATTGTCTTTAGTGGATCGCGAAGTTTATAGTATCCCAATGTTGATACTGATTGGATGGCGTGGAGAACCCGGCATTAAGGATGAGCCACAGCATAAGAAACAAGGAAAGGTCACGGAATCATTACTGGAAGCAATGGAAATACCTTTTATCATGATAAATTCCATGTCTGATCCATTAGATGTAGTAGGGAAATCCATAAGGAAAATGAAAAAGCTAATGTCACCGGTAGCTCTTCTTGCAAGCCGTGGAACCTTTGATGAATATGAAAAGAAAGGATATGCCCCCAACAGGGATTTATCTCTCAGCAGAGAAGAGGCGATAAAATGCATCGCTAAATGTATAGACTCGAGCAGCGCAATTATATCAACAACCGGAATGATTTCAAGGGAGCTCTATGAGTATAGAGCGGAAATGAAGGATTCACATGATCGAGATTTTCTGACTGTCGGATCAATGGGGCATGCATCTTCAATAGCAATGGGAATAGCGAGATGCACGCCAGACCGAAAAGTGATTTGTTTAGATGGTGACGGTTCGGTGCTTATGCATATGGGAGCACTGGCGATACTTGGACAAAGCAATTTGAAAAATTTGGTACATGTTGTTATCAATAATGGGGTACATGATTCAGTTGGTGGACAGCCTACCGTTGGATTTGCAGTGGATTTTGTAAATATAGCACGTTCATGTGGATACAGGGTTATAGAAACCGTTTCAACAATGAACAACTTATGTACAAGTATTGGAAAACAAACCAGAATGAATGGACCGAATTTTCTTGAGGTAAAAGTTCGTCCGGGTCATCGGTCGAACCTGATCCGGCCCGGAGGAGACCCAGTAGAAAATCGGACTGAGTTCATGAATCACCTCTTTTCAGGAAAAAAGACTTGATTAACAGCTGGAGCCATTATAATCCTGTTGAAATAAACTTCGGACGCGGTATTCGAAAATTATTGAGAAAAGAAACGGCTGGACGAGCATGCCTAGTTGTTTCTTCGAAACGAGGTCGGCACCGAATGGAACAGGATGCAATTTTAGCCGAATGGTTGAAAGGTACTCCTGTCTATTGGCATGATTGTGTCGAAAATTATCCAAGTTTGGAACATCTCCAACAGGAAATAGATCGATTGAGAGGGATTACATTTGAATTAATAATAGCTTTCGGTGGCGGAAGCGCGATTGATACTGCTAAGATACTTTCCATTGCACTTCCGGAGAATATGCCAAGGTCATCTCTTATCGAAATAATGGAAAAACCGATTGATTCAATGAAATCATCGCCTTATCAGGTTATAGCTTTTCCTACCACAGCCGGAACCGGAAGCGAAGTCACGCCGTTTGCAACAGTATGGGACTGCATTAGACGTAAAAAATATTCATTATCCGGCAGCAATATTTATGTACAGACTGCATTTATTGATCCCGATCTTACCGACTCGTTATCTACTGACATGACGATGTATACAGGGCTTGATGCAATTAATCAGGCAGTAGAGTCAATCTGGAATAAAAATGCGACACCAATTACAATTGAATTGGCTATTCAGGCACTGGTACTTGGGATGCATGCATTGCCGAAACTGATATTCGAAAAAGGTGGAACCTCGGAGCGTGATAAAATGGCGGAATGCAGTCTGCTGGCTGGTTTGGCAATAAGTCAAACTCGTACTTCTTTGTGCCACTCAATTTCATATCCACTGACATTATATTTCGGAATTCCGCATGGACTTGCCTGTGCATTCACAATGCCTTCTGTTTTAAAACTGAACCTTGATGAGGAGGA
>CAZGVZ010000043.1:0-13711 GCA_964529145.1 uncultured Fibrobacteraceae bacterium
GAACCTGTTGTCGCTGCTGCTGTTGAACGGAATTATCGTAAAGGAGACCCGCGAATATTTCGGGGCTATGCGCCGGGAGAGCGGACCATCTTGAGAGGAACCGTCATCGCGAAAAACGGTGAGGCGCTGAGCCGTTGTGAAAGTGCATTCAGGTTGTAATGTTGTCCAGTATATGATTCATACTCGAAGAAATATGCCGTTCGATAGGCCGAAATATGAAATACGCAAGCGCATATGATGGAAATCTATGGCGCGACCCAGGCAGGTGATCCAATGCTTCGGGCTGTTTCCCCTGGAAGGCAACGCCGGAGACCGATGATAAAAATTGATCGGCATGATCCAGAGGACCTGCATGAGGTGAAAAAGGAATTCACCTTCCTATCTTGAGGAATCATCATGAATCCGGCAGCATCCATTTTCATCAGCCTGCGTCCACGTCAGTGGTCCAAAAACGTTCTGCTTTTCGCGGCGCTTCTCTTTTCGAAAAACCTGTTCAATACGGGGATGACGCTCAGGGCCGCTGCAGGATTTGCCGTTTTCTGCATGATCACCGGAGCGGCATATATCCTCAATGATATCCTGGACCGCAACAACGACCGTGTCCATCCGGAAAAATCGAAGCGACCGGTCGCGTCGGGAAAGCTTCCCATACCACTGGCCGCAGCAAGCGCATCCCTTATCGCCGTTTTGACCCTTGCGTCGGCTTTTACGATCGACCGTCCTTTCGCCCTGATCGCCGCAGGCTATCTTTTATTGCAGATCGGGTATTCGACACTGCTCAAGAACATCGTGATCATCGACGTGCTGACCGTGACGTCGGGATTTGTATTGCGGGTGTTCGCCGGAGCGGTTATTATCGATGTCGGGATCTCCTCGTGGCTCCTGATCTGCGTGTTCCTCCTGGCGCTGTTCCTGGCGCTCTGTAAACGACGTCACGAGCTCGTACTGCTTCTCGATGGCGCGAACTCCCATCGCAGGGTGCTTGGAGAGTACAGCACCGCGCTGCTGGACCAGATGATTTCGGTCACAACCGCTTCCACGGTGATCGCCTACACGCTCTATACACTTTCCGAGCAGACGATCGCGAAATTCGGGACCGCCCATCTGGTCTTCACTACGCCGTTTGTCGTCTACAGTATTTTCAGGTATCTTTATCTGGTGCACATTCGGCGCGCGGGGGGGAGTCCGGAAATGCTGCTGCTCACGGATTTTCCGCTTGTCTGCGGAATAGCGCTCTGGGTCATTTCCGCTTCGGCAATTATTTATCTTTAATAAAGGGATAGCTTGACATGAGTACATCGACAGTGGCGATCGTGCGCACCAGCCCCTCGGGGGTGTTCGAAGATTATCATCGAGTCATGAATCAGGCGCGTTATCAGGACCATATAGCCAAGAGTCGTGAAACCGCCCTCAAAGTCAACATAAGCTGGCACTTCTTCTATCCCGGCAGTTCAACGACACCCTGGCAGCTCGATGGTGTTATTCGAGCGATGAAGAGGGACGGGTACGCGCCCTCCACTCTGCATGCGTGTCACAACCGGACCGTGGTGATCGACGCGCATCTGGGAGAGCGGGAAAACAAACAGCTTGCGGTGGTTGAAGCCCACGGACTTCGAAACGTGCATCTGTACGAAAATGAGGAGTGGGTCAACGTACGTGACGCGGTGGGAGACCTGACGAAGGAGTTCATCTGTCTCAATTCGGTTTTTCCTAATGGGTTCAATATCCCCCGACGGTTCATAGGTGAGAATATCATCCACCTTCCGACCGTGAAAACGCATGTTTTCACCACGATGACCGGCGCAATGAAAAACGCTTTCGGCGGTCTTCTCAACGAGCATCGCCACCGCACCCATCCGGTCATCCATGAAACCCTGGTGGATCTGCTCATGATACAGAAGAGAATACATCCAGGACTGTTTGCCGTGATGGACGGCACTTTCGCGGGGGACGGCCCCGGACCCCGCTGCATGGAGCCCTGCATAAAAAACGTACTCCTCGCCTCGTCGGATCAGGTCGCGATCGATGCGGTATCGGCGTATTTGATGGGTTTCGATCCGCTCAGGGATATAAAATTCATTCGACTCGCGCATGAACGCGGACTGGGTTGCGGAGACATCAGAGAGATCGAGATCGTGGGGGACCGGGATCTGCTCGAGAAACGATGGAATTTCGCGGGTCCTTTCAAAAACATGACCTTCGCTTCGAAAATGCAGCATCTAATTTACTGGGGTCCCCTCAAAGGACCTCTCGAATGGAGCCTCAAGACCTTTCTTGCGCCATGGTCGTATATCGCAAGTGTTCTGTACCACGACTTCTACTGGTATCCATCGCACCTTAAAAGGGTCAACACGATTCTTGAAAGCGACTGGGGCCGCCTTTTCCACAACTGGGAAAAGGTGGCGCTGCCTCCGGATGATCTTGTCTCAAAGGGGATCGGGGATGTTGGAAAGGCCGCATATCGGCTCGACAGGAGCCGGGTTCCCAGCCTCCGCAAATCGATCGGGATACTCGGGACCTGTATCAGGGAAGCGCCGGAATTCTCAGTCCGCCGGAAGCGCTGAGCCCGGCAGGTTCGGCGCCAGCTGAGGAACGATCTCAAGTATCCTTTCGGCAGCCCTTTTACCGGCTGATCCGTCCGGTTCATCGAAAAAGAGGCGTACCGCCATCCTGCGTTCTCTTGATTGGGCGGCCGGCTCCTCGAGCAGGCGGTCAACCGCACCCTCCAGCTCTTCGAAACGGTCGATTCGTACCGATACTCTTTCGAGCAGTTCGATAACGTCGGGCAGGGTTCTCGGGGTGGGTGGAAGCCGGAAGGTGACGATCGGTTTGTCGAGAAGACAGAACTCCGCGATCAGGGAACTGGTGTCGTTGACACACACATCCGCGAGCATGATGTACCGGGTCACGTCGAACTCGTCGAGGTATACGATTGCGGAATCGCGCTTCAGCGCTTCACGATACCTGTCGCTTACCCACGGGTGCAGGGTAACCATGATGTTGTATTTGTCGCGGAATGCGGAAAGCCGGTCGTACCAGAGGTGCACCGCCGACATCCCGCTGGCGTCCCAGGTGGCGGAGAAAAGGAGAGTCTTCTTTTTCGTATCGAGTCCGAGTCTGGAGGAGAGTGCTTTCAGATCTTCAGGAGAGATCGAGCCATCGAATGCCGCATCGATTTTCGGAAACCCGACCGCCTGTACGGTGGTGATGCCAAGTGCGTGAGCTCGTGAAACATCACTCCTCGAGGTCATGAAAAAAACATCGAACAGGTTATAATACTGAGCTTTGGAGAAACGTTTGAAGTTGTAGGCGCCATGCTCGAAACCGATTTTTTTTATCACGCCGCAGGGAAATTTCCATGCCATGTTCCTGAACATGATCACCGCGTCGGGAAAAGCCGGCATACGTTTCGCCTCGAAGCCGATTCTTTTCAGCGCAGCCTGTACATCCCGGTTTTTTGCGACAACCGGGATTTTTTTCAGGTGCTTCCCGACATTGGCATAGAGCAATGCATCCATCGCATCCTCGCAGTACAGAATTGCGGAAAAATTCCTGCGAAGGAGCCGTGCCGTCCACCATGCGACAGTGTATATCGGTTTAATAAAATAGTAGGACGCTACCATTGAACACCTCTGATCAAAATGACTTTGCATGAAAATACTTCTTGTGGGGTCTCCACTTGGTTAACCATGCCACAAGATGTTTTACGTTGAGTGCCGTAGGCACGCAATGTTTAGTAATAAATATCGCAAATGGTTGAGATTTTCCTGTGATTCCGTGCCATAGGCATATCGCTCCTGTGGCGCTCCTGTCTTGTCCACGACATGGAGTATACTGGTTCGCCAGGTGGATACCCCAATGTTTCTTTTTTTTCAGGTCGATACTGTGTTGGATGTGTATAGGACAGCAGGATATCGGGATCTGAAGGCCCGGTATATGTCAATCGTCTCCCGGAACCTGGTGGCATTCCAACCGGATTAATAGCTATATTATACCCCGATGGACAATAAACTTCTTACAGAACTGCTTGAAAATCTCTACAAGCGATCACTTTCGGTCGAAGACGCGATGAATCAGCTCAGGGATCTCCCGTTCAAGGATCTCGGTTTCGCGAAGGTGGATCACCACCGGGCACTTCGAAAAGGGTATCCGGAGGTTATCTTTTGCCAGAGTAAAACCGCGGAACAGGTGGTGGCGATCGCGCGTACCCAACTCGATCATGGGGAAACCGTCTTCGGGACCCGGGCGGATGAATCCATTCTGGAAGCGGTCCGGTCCGCAATCGAGGGTGTCGAAACCGACGCTTTGGGCAGATGCTTCTGGAAGAAGAGCCCCCGTTGGCAGCCGCGCGAAAAGGTGAACGGCGAGATCGTGATCTGCGCGGCGGGTACGGCCGACATGCGGGTTTCCCTCGAAGCGCAGCGGACGCTCGAAATACTCGGGCACCCCTGCACTGCGTTGAGCGATGTGGGAGTCGCGGGGATCCATCGCCTCTTTTCGTATCGAACGGTACTCGAACGTGCATCTGTGATCATAGCAGTCGCGGGGATGGAAGGGGCTTTGCCGTCGGTGGTTGCGGGCTATGTCTCCTGCCCGGTTATCGGCGTTCCCACCAGTGTGGGGTACGGCTCTCACCTTCAGGGCATGGTCCCGCTTTTCGCGATGCTCAACTCCTGTTCGGCCGGGCTTACGGTGGTCAACATCGATAACGGCTTCGGTGCAGCATGCGCCGCCGCGGCGATCAATGACTGCGGGAACCGGACGGCTCGCTGAAGGTCTGCCCTACATCCTCAGAAAAGAGTATCCGGGAACGTTACAAGGAAAAGGTTTCTCCAGTTCTTGCCGGTACAGAAGAACATACCGGTCGTGGTGTCGAAGGCGATGCCGTTTAGCACCTGGTCCTCCGAAACCGGAGCCTCCCTTGCCACAAGTTCGCTGCAATCCATGATACGGTCGACAAGACCTGTGCGGGGGTCGATCCCGAAGATGTAATCGCTGAACCAGACGTTCGCATAGATCCTGCCCCGGGCGTATTCGAGTTCATTGATGCGGACGAGCGGTGTACCTTCGCACGTGACTGCGAGCTTTCGCACTGTCCTGAAATCTTTGTTTCGGAAATAGAGCGTATCGGAACCGTTGCTCATGATGAGGCGGTCACCGCAGGAGGTAAGCCCCCATCCTTCCCCCTCATACACCAGAGTCTTTTTTATGGTGAGGTCATTCGGCGAGTATACCAGGCACCGCTGTTCCTTCCAGGTGAGTTGATAGAGATCTCCTTGAAACAGGGCGCAACCTTCCGCGAAAAGGTCGGGGGCAAGCGGATTTACCTTGAGAACCATTCCAAGGGTATCCAGGATCCGTATGCTCGACCGTCCATAGAGCCCGGTGCTTTCATACAGCTTTCCATCATCATGGCAGAGTCCCTGGGTGAACGCTTCCGGATCGTGCGGAAGGACATGGACGATCTGAGGCCGCAACCGGATGACCTGGGTGGAACGGGCAGGTTTCGAGCCATCAGGATGCCGTGGAGGAACACTTTTTCCGGAGCACATGGCCAGACAGAGAAACAGTGCGGAAAAATAGAGAAGGAAATCGTGTGAAGGAACGATGGATCTTTCGCGCCATGCCTTGTAAAAGGGAGCGGAAGGCATTGTCCGTTTGTTTGTTTTCATCGTATTATCGCTTGGGTTTCGGGATGTAGGCCAAATCCACTCCTAAAAATCCTGTCCATCTTGTAATTATTAAAATCATGTTCGGACAACGCAATATCCTGCCCATCCTGTAATCCGGGAATCGTGTCCGCATTCGTTTCCGGCAACATAAACCTACATATCGGTAAATTTAGTATATTATTTAATAAGTATCCAGGGAGGGATCATGCAGACTGAAAGGATTCATTTTCAGGGGAACCGCCATGAAGACCGGGGTCGGTCCACCCGTTATTACGCCCATACCGGCACCACCCGTTCCGTACCTCTCGATGCCATCACTCTGGACAAGGTCGAACTATCCGGGGAGCGAATTCGTACTGATGACTATAACTGGTTGATATCTCATATACAAGAGATACTCGAGGCGGAAGTGGTGGACAGAATGAAGAAATTCCGCAACTCCTCCGAAACCATTGACGACGCGCTCATCGACAAGCTGATCATGGAGATACTCTGACAGACCACACTGTTTTCGCTCAACTAACCCTCAATCCGATCTCACGCCACGCCTTTCGAGCAGCGTACCTTCCTTGAGGTAGAGATCCGTCACCGAATTGATGTATGCCACTTTTGCCCGTGCCTCGTCGAGTTGGGACGCGATGAGATCGCGTTGAGTTTGCAGGACAAGATACTCCGTGGATTTTCCAGCTTCGAGTTTCGCCTGTTCTGCCGCGCACTTCTGTTCCTGAAGTTCGCGCGCGGTCCGGGCTGCGCCTATCAGCTGTGTCGTCCGCTGGATTTCCGCCCATGCGGTGCGGACATCGAGCCTGATCAGGTCAGAGAGGTTCTCGATGGAGAGTTTCGATTTTTCCTTTGAGAGGACGGCTCTCCTGTAGCGGCTCCTGGCCGCGCCGTTGGTCAGGGGGATGGACAGCCTCAGACCAGCGGAAAGAAGTTTTTCGTTTTCTGCTTCTTCATCGCCGAACGATTTGGAGTAGGCCGTTCCGGAAAGGGTGATGAATGCGTCGAGCTTCGGAAGCAATCCATTGCGGGTGGTAGCTACGAATAACTCGCCTTTTTTTTCGAGATGCCGAGCCTGTCTGAGATCGGGACGATATTTCAATGCCGTTTCGATGTGGAGTTCGAGGGAGTCGAACCGCTCGGGTTGCGGGGGCGCATCGGTCAGAACAATAGGTTTTCCATCGAACGGAATCCGGTCGCTGTTGACAAGGTATGAAAGCTGGTGCAGGCACCGAAGGTAATCCGTCTCTGCGTCGATGAGGTTTTTTTCCCTGGTGGCGGCCTCCGCTTTGACTGGAACCAGATCCAGGGGGGCGATGCGCCCGACATTGAGCCTTTGCTGCGATTCGAACAACAGTCGCCCGGTCAGCTGAAGCGATCGCCGGTGAATGGCGATCTCCTGTCCGGCGAGATAGAGATTCCAGTAGGCCCGTTCGGTTTGCGCCAGCAGACTCTGCGCGTATCCGGCGAGTTCCTCCCTCTCGATGTCGGTGTCGAGGGATGCCGCTCGTAAAGGAGCGAGATTGGCCTTCAGCCCGCCTCCGGAGAGAAGCGCCTGAGTGACCGTAAGGTCGAATGTCCGTTGATATTCCGGATCACGGAACAGGGAAACGCTTCTCGATGTTTTTCCCATACCGCTCCGAAACTGGATCTCCGTTCCGAACGGAAGATCCTCTGTCAATGTGACCGAACCTTCGTACGCCGGTTTTTTTTCCGGGTGTGCTTCGGTTACGTCCCGGTACTGCGCCGCCTGGGCCGAAAGCCTGGGTTCGAAGGCAAACCGTTGCTCCCGCACGATGGTATGAGCGATATCCACATCGATCTTCTCGATACGGATCAGCGGATTGTTGAGAGATGCCTGGGAGAGCAGGTCCTGCAGGGACATCCTGAGAGTGTCGCTGCCGGTATCCGAAATCACAGCCTCAGCAGACGAATACGGAATCGCGAGCAGCGCGGCAAACAGCAGCGCCGGAGCGAGGGGTTTCGCGGATCCCCGGATCTGCTGCTTCTTTCTGATGCGGCGTTCCTCCACTATGGAGTAGACGACCGGAATCAGAAGAAGTGTAATGAGAGTGGAGGTCAGGAGCCCCCCGATCACGACCCTGGCCATGGGCGCCTGGGCCTCTCCGCCTTCACCCATTCCCAGCGCAAGCGGAAGTAAACCGAGGATGGTCGTCAGGGCGGTCATCATGATCGGCCGCAGCCTGCGCACGCCCGCGTCCCGGATCGCCTTGGAAAGTTCATAGCCCCGTTCCCTGCGGAGTCGGTTGATGTAGTCGATAAGCACGATAGCGTTGTTCACGACGATTCCCGCCAGAATTATGCACCCGATGTACGCCTGAACGGAAAAGGGCGTCGAAGTCATAAAGAGAAGGCCGACGACTCCTATGAGCGCGACCGGAATCGAAA
Organism: uncultured Fibrobacteraceae bacterium; assembly: GCA_964529145.1. Taxonomy (GTDB): domain Bacteria; phylum Fibrobacterota; class Chitinivibrionia; order Chitinivibrionales; family Chitinispirillaceae; genus JAFGNB01. The sequence goes on from CAZGVZ010000043.1 coordinate 8,082, forward strand.
ACAGGACAATGAAGGGATCCTTGAAAGATTCGAACTGTCCTGCCATTACAAGATAGACAAGAACGACCGCGAGGATCAGACCCACCATCAGTTCGCGAAACGCCTTCTGCTGTTCTTCGTAATCTCCGCGGATGATAACTGCGAAATCCGGAGGAAGGCTGATTTTGCGAATCGCCCCGCGGATATCGCTCACGACAGACCCGAGGTCCCGTCCGGAGTAACTCGCCTGTATGGTGATGATACGCTCCCGGTCGCGACGCTCGATCTGAAGAGGGCCTTCACCTTCGAGGATGGTCGCGAAAGCATGAAAGGGGATCGCCGCTCCGGAGTTGTTCACGATTTTCATGTTCGACAGGTTTTCGATCCTGCTGCGGTCCTCTTCCGCGAATCGCACGACAATGGGGTACTCCTTGCCGCCGCGACGCAGTGTCGATGCCTGTGTTCCTCCGATGGCGGTCTCGATCGCGGAACCGATCTGCAGTGCACTCAGTCCCAGATCAGCCGCCTTTTTCCGGTCGATCCTCAGATCGAATTCCGGCATACCCTCCTTGCGGCTTATCTCCACATCCGTTACGCTGTCGATTTCGCCCACGATTTTCGAGATCTGGCCGGCGAGCGACTGGCCCAGATCGAGGTCGTGCCCACGGATTTCAATTTCAACTTCCTGGGCGTCATTGCCGCTGCCCATGCGCAGGATGAAAAGCCCTTGTCCTTCACGAACGCGAATGGTCGTTCCGGGCAGCCCGGCCAGCTCTTTGCGGAGTTCATTGGCCACGTGGGCGGAGGATCGTGAACGCTGCCCCTTGGGGACCAGTGTCGCGCGTATGCTTCCGGTATGTTTTCCCGAACGCCAGCTCCCTCCCGCATCCGAAATGATGAAGTCCACCTCGGGAATTTTGTTGACGATCGATTCTATCGATGAAACCACGCTGTCGACCAGTTCGAGGCGGGTGCCGACTTCCATCTCGACATCAACCCTGACTTCTCCCTCGTCGGCACTGGGCATGAGTTCCACTCCCACCAGGGGGAGCATCGCGATCGCGCCCGCGAAAAGCGCGCAGGTGACCGAGAGCACGGTTTTCCGGTGGCGAAGTGCCCATGTCACCATATTTCCGTAAGACGACTCGATAGCGAGATACACCCTCTCCGAGGAAGCGAACAGACCTCTTCCTTTACCGGAATTTTTGCGGGAACTGGAGAATCTGAGAAACCGTGAGGTAAGCATGGGGACCAGCGTGAGGGCAGTGATCAGGGAGCACGCCAGGGAAAAGGAGACGACGAACGCGAGCTGGCGGAACATTATTCCCGACATGCCGCGGATGAAGATCACCGGAAAGAACACCACGAGAGTGGTCAGCGTGCTTGCCGTCACCGCGGACGCGACCTCCGATACTCCGCGCATGGCGCTCTCCACGGGTGTTCCGTTCTGCTCACGATGATGAAAAATGCTGTCGAGCACAACGATCGCATTGTCCACCAGCATGCCTATGCCGAGGGCTAGGCCGCCGAACGTCATCATATTGAGCGTCAAGCCGCCGAAATACATGAGAGAGAAAGTGGCGATAATGGAAACGGGTATGGTGACCGCGATGATGAGCGTGCTCGAGATGTTCCGGAGAAAAAGGAGAAGAATGAGAATCGCGATGATTCCACCCATGATCAGCGCGACCCCGACCGCATTGATTGACTGTCTGATGTACAGTGAGGTGTCGACCCGGGGAATGATCTCCAGTTGTGGAAAATCGCTGTTGATCGCGCGGAGTTCCCTGCGCACCGCGTCGGCCACCGCGACCGTGTTCGCGCCCGACTGCTTGCTTATCGCGAGCTGGACGCCGGGTTTGCCGCCGATATGCACCACCCTTGTGATCTCCTCGAGCCCTTCCGCCACATCCGCGATCTCCCCAACCGTAACCGCGACGCCGTTCCTCACCGCGATGATGGCGTTGCGCACGTCTTCCAGATCTTCGAACTCGGCGAATGTCCTGACGATGATCTCCTTGTTCCCACGGTCCACGGTTCCGGCCGGGACATTGCGGTTCTCGCGCAAAAGGGTCTGTATCACCATTTCGGGAGAGATTTCCAGAGCGTCCAGCGCCGCCCTCCTGAGGGAGACCTGAATCTGTTTTTCGCGGCCACCGCGTATATCCACCGATGCTACGCCATCCACACGCTCAAGCCGGTACTGTATCTGGTCCTCGATGAGCAGTCTCACTTCCGCGGGGTCGAGGTCCGAGCCGACTCCCAGCATCATGATCGGAAATGCCGAGAGATCGAACTTGCGTATCATCGGTCGCTCCACGTCATCGGGCAGCCGGCCCAGGATCCTGTCGATTCTGTCCCGTATGTCGTTCGAGGCCTCATCGAGGTTCGTACCCCAGATAAACGACGTCCTAACCCTGCTCAGACCTTCCGAAGAGGTCGAAGTGATCTCTTCTATACCCTGTACTCCTGCAAGCGCCGACTCGATCGGTTTGGTGATCAGTTCCTCCATCTCCTGAGGGCCAGCGTTCCCATAGTTGGTAACAACGGTAATCGACGGATAAGTGATTTCGGGCATCAGATCGATCGGCAATCTCCATAAGGAAAAAATACCTATAACGATGACGATGATATAGATCACCGTGGTGAGTACCGGACGACGAATCGGAATCGAGATAAATCCGTTACTCATCGCCGCCGCTCTTCTTTCCTGAAACACCGGAATCAATCTTTTCCTCGATGACCGCAGATCCGTCAGTCAGAAGGTGTTGTCCCATGATGACGATTTTTCCTTTCAGAACCGGATGTTCGATTTCGGTAAGGTCGCCTTCGACGATACCCACCTCTATAGGTACCTGCCTGGCTGTTCCATTTTCGACCATAAAGAGGGACATTTTTCCGTTTCGAGTGATGACCGATGCCGCTGGTACGATCTGTACGGAATCCCGCTCCGAAAGGGTCACGAGGATCCGTGCGAACATGCCGGGTTTCAGGAGTAGGGAGTCGTTCACTACAGAGACTTCGACAGTTGCGGTCCTGCTTTCAGTCCGAAAGGATGATGCAGTCTGGCGGATGTTTCCATGGAAGACCCTGTCGGGCAGCGCTTCGACTATGACCTCGGCATTCTGGCCTGGTTTAATCTTACGGTAATCGCGTTCGGTAACGGCGATTTCGACATATACGGTATCGATGCCCACAACTGTGAGTACCGGAGAGTTCACTGAAAGAAGCGCTCCACCGTCGGTGTGGCGCTGTGCGATATACCCTGGTTGAGCGGCGCGAATCGCGGTGTAAGCGAACCGGGTGCGGGCCTGGGCCAGGGCGACCTCCTTCTGGGCAAGCTGAGCTTCCGCCAGGTCGAGACGGGATTTCTGGGTGGCGCTCTGCATCTCTATCGCGTCGAGTTCCGCCTGTGAGGCGATTCCTTTATCGAGCAACTCGTTAATTCTCTCTTTCTCACGCTGATAATACGTATGCTGCGACTGCGCCTCGGCGACCGCTGCCCTGCTTATATTCAACTGGGCCCGGGCTTCCTCGAGTGCCTGGTGGTATTCGGTAGTGTCGATTCTCCCAAGCCTTTCCTCGAATCCCACGCGGTCGCCGATACGTTTGTGGATAGTCATCAGGCGTCCCGGTACTTTCGCGGCGACAACATAGGAATACGCGGCCTTGACTGTTCCGGTGAATTCCCTTCGTTCCTTCAGTGCCCCATGGGTGATGCCTGCGGTGTGAACGGCAATCGGTCCTTTTCCTCTGCCCTGCCCGAACCCCTTTCCCTTTTGCGACGATGGGGATTTTGGTGAGAACACGAATAGTTTGAGCAGGAGAACCGCCGCGATGGCGATAAAAATGATTGACGTCGCTGCGCCACGTTTCATGATAACGACCTCTCTTCGGGTAGATGTGCATTACTTACTGGTAACTGGCAGTAAGGCATTGGTTTAAAAACCTCCAGGGTTTTAACAAAGAGGAGATCACCGGCCCTGTCCGGCGGAACAGGACGGTACATTGGAATGCAATGCATTCTCTTTGTTCGCGGGCTATTGCCCGCTTCAACCAAGCCGCCGCCCATGCCGGTGGCTTGGTTGACTCGTTGCGCAAATTCCCGTATCTTTCGGGTCCACAAAGGCTTCCATGCTTCGTATGATTTATCGGCTGCATGAAAAACCCTGTAGACGTACGGATCGGCTCCCCCATATCAGACAGGGTCGGCCAGGCTGCTCTGCACCATGCGAACGGGAGCTTCCATACCTGAGAGATTTCTGCTTTCGGTAATAGAACCCGGATTGGACATAGGTTGAAATATAAACTGCGTGAAGACGATTCTCCTATGATGCAGATCGCGGGTATATGTTGGATGGCAGTGGCAACCGGAAAGTTACAAAGATTCTGCATCGGACGTTTCCACTGGTCCTCCCGAGGGAGGGATTCCGATCCTCAGGTGATAAGAAGCCGGTGAAAACCATCCTGTGGAAATCCCGCATTGACGGTGTGCCGGCCTGTGGGTGGTGCGGCAATGGAAATAAGAGCAGGGGCTCATGCGCGTAAGTACACATGATGAGCATCGGGCTTCAGGAACAGCGATCCCCCCCGGGGCTTGCCATCAGATTCACGGACACCTATATTGGTCTTATGTACTACGATGGAGCGGCTATGGGCTGCATAGCGCGACATAGAACCTATTTTCGTTCAGTTCCAATGCGAGATGCTTGCGATGTCCTCCATACAGAAATTCATCTTATCTTCTTGAAATTTAAAGGTATCTCGTTATAATGCGTTTTCGTGGGTCTTCAATTGTATGCCTGGCTGTAAAGCATTGTGAGTACACGGGTTCGTCGGATCGGGAACGCTTCTTTTATTCGCTTCGCCACTCTTCCTGAAAGGTCGGAGGTTATGGGCATCATCGAACAGGTACGATCGGTTTTAAAGGACCATCTGGTGATCCGGCACCGGAACGGTAAAGAGCTGCAGGGCGATGTGATACGGTGTATTATTTGTCATAGGAGTATCGTACTGCCGTCCGGATCGCTCTGTCTGGCAGTAGATCACGAGGGAGCGGTGTGCGGCATATGCGGGAAGATCTATGCGCCGGAGATGACGGCGGCTCTCGAGGAGCAGTGGCCCTCTCCTGAGGATTCCGGCGTGACGGTCTCGGAGGCAGGGCCGATGACCGGTAGGTCCGGGCTTTCCCTCACGGAGTGGCAGGATTTGGCCCGGCAGATCGGAACACTTTCGGAAGTGACCTCCGAACTTGCGAAAGGTATTGCAAGAGGTATCGTCGAAGCGCCCGCGGGCCATATCGGGCTCATGCATTATGCGAAGGAGATCCGGAAGCCCCAACGGAAAGAGGGAGAATCGGATAAAAATTATGAACTCAGGGTACGCACACACCGGATGACGTACCTGTTCCGAAAAATAGAGGAAGACACTACGGGAAGAGTTGAAATAATAAGGAATTACCTGAAGAAGCTGGGAATGCCCGAATGAAACCTGCTTTCTTTGTATTACTTTCATTAACAATATTTTAGGGTGTATTTTCCTGGTCTGATGATCCGATTTTTATTTTTCTTGCCGTATCTTCCGTTATCCCTGCGACTTGAATCAGATCCTCGATCGAAGCTTCCCTGATCCGCTTGAGCGATCCGAATCTT
>CAZGVZ010000044.1:0-13692 GCA_964529145.1 uncultured Fibrobacteraceae bacterium
CAGGACCGGATATGTGCCGACCCGCGATTTTTCGAGCACTCCGGTGATCGAGGCTCTTTCCCGGATCGAGGATCAGAATCGCCGGGTCCCCGGCATACCCGACGATATAGAACGTGAATGCATACGGAGCATGCTCGCGAACGTTTCCGAGCATTGCGGAATCATGATGAAGGAATTGACTTTCGAAACGCTGATTGCCCGGATAGAACGCCAGCGCGCGTCTGCGGACAAAAGGAAATCAACGCGGTGTCCCGGACGGGAAATCGCATGCGGATGAGTACCGCCCAGTTCCGCGGATTTCATCGTGATCTTCCGGCACTCTTCCTGCATGCATCGAGCGCTTCCTTGCATTGAAGCCGGTATGCTTTCAGCACGTTTTCAGCATCCGTTTTCTCATCTCCGGACAATTTGCCGTACACGTTCTCGAAGTCACGCGCTTCCTTGAGGACCTCCTTGAAATGCCGGCACTGGTATGTATCGGGAAGTTCGGCGGTATTGACGAACTCCGTTCCTCCGCATCCGTAAAGACAAACCACCGAAACCCACACGGCCGCCGCGATGAACCACTGATTTCTCATAATTTTCAGCCCTCCTGGTCATATGGAGGAAAAAATACATTCCCACGCCCGAAACAGGGAAAATGTTTCGATGGTTCCGTTCAGTAATTCCAACATGATTCTTATCGAGGCAGGTAATCGAATCCGGTTCATGAAATCGCTGGCACATGAGGATCCGGCCGATTTGACTGCTCTTTTCGGGTGTAGTATTTTGACCTGAACGGGATTACCTGCAATGCGGCTGAAGCGGATCTCATGACACAACTCCCGGGAGAGCCCATCGGTTCCGACACACCTCTGGTATCCGTCATTATACCGGTGCATAACCGGAGGGAATCGCTGCAACTCGCGATCATGTCGGTGATCCATCAGACATTCGCAGAGTTCGAATGCATCGTAGTCGAGGACGGAACCAACGCATGCGGCGACCTCCCGTGTTTCGGTGACGCACGATTGAGATATTTGAGATTCGTGGTTCATCGCGGAGTCTCTGCGGCGCGCAACGCCGGCGTTCGTGAGTCGAAAGCGCCATGGATAGCCTTTCTCGATTCAGATGATGAATGGTTTCCCGGAAAGCTCAAACGACAGCTGGAATGGCTCAAAAGTCATCCGGAGTACCGCATCGCACAGAGCGAAGAGCTTTGGATACGGAACGGACGGAGGGTGAATCCTCCTGCCACCCACACTAAACGGGGGGGCGACATCTTCGCCGCAAGCTGTGAACGGTGTATGATAACCCCATCCTCGGTCATCATGCAAAGAACTCTTTTCGAGGAGTTCTGTGGTTTCAACGAGGCGCTCCCTGCATGTGAAGATTACGATCTCTGGCTCAGGATCACAGCCCGCTATCCGGTCGGCCTGGTCGGGGAAGTGCTTCTCCGGCGCTATGGGGGACATGCGGATCAGCTCAGTTCGACCGTTCCCGTTCTCGACCGTTTCAGGGTGCGCAGCCTTCTCGGACTGCTCGAAAAAAACTCGCTGAACGAAGGACAATCACGCAGTGCAAGGGCGCAGCTCGCCAAAAAGGCGCGAATCCTGGCCCTTGGATACAAGAAAAGGGGAAACCACGAATTCTATGAACGATACCTCTCGATCTCGGAACGGTTTGGCGGGGCCTGAGTTCCAAATCATCTACGTGGAAATACCGCCGGGGCAGCTCGACTTCCCAAAAGAACTGTTCGATGAACGCAGCTTTGCCAAAATGGAGGAATCCGACCTGCTGGTTCCCATGGTGGTCCGGCAGACCGGTTCACGTTATGTCGTTATCGATGGCTGCAAAAGACTGCTGTACGCACTGGGCGCGGGGCTGTCCTTCTGCAGATGCGCACTGCTCGATCCTCCTCCCGGCGAGCATCCCGCAGGCCTCCTGCGCATACGGCTCAACAGAGGGAGAGCCCTTGATTTTTACGAGAAACTCATCTTTGTCCGCTGGCTCCGCACAAATGCCGGACCTTCCGCCGATGATGCCGGGATATTCGGGGATTCCCGCGAGCGCTTTGCCTACGAGCGGCTCGCATCGTGCTCTGCCGAGGTTATCGATGCGGTTGCCTCAGGAAAGATCGATATGAGCCTCGCCCCGGAGGCAGAGGCGCTGTGTCCATCCGATCGAAAGGCTTTCGTCCGGCTTGCGAACCGGCTGTCATTTACAAAACAGATGCAGCGGGAGATTCTCGACTGGCTTCCCGAGCTGGCGTTCAGGAATAAGTGCCCGATGAGCGAGTTGATCGACTCACCCTGGATGAGTGAGATACTGGCCAACGAGAAATTCAATGCACCGCAAAAAATCGAACGCGTCCGCGCGGCCATCTTCGAACGCCGCTTTCCTACCCTGGCTCGGGCAAAAAAAAAATGGTCGGAGAAGGCAGCCATGCTCAATCCTGACCCGTCTCACGTATTGTTCAAACCTTCCGAAGCATTCGAGAGGAACCGGTTAGAACTCAGAATCAATCTGACGTCCGCGGGTCAGGCTCAAAGCATCCTCTCCGGGCTCGCACGAATCGACGCGGACGATTGGAACCGGCTCATTTACCCCGCGCAGCTGTATTCTTCAAAGGATGATTCCTCCGGATAGAGGGAAAAAAGCCTGAGCCGAAAAGCCGCTTCCGGAGAAAAAAGGTCTTTTGAGGCCGGGATCACACAAATCACAGGTCCCAGGCGCATGGAGGCAATAATACGGTTATTTTCGACTGCAGACAGATGAGCGTCCGCTCGATGTGGACTTTCATCTCGGCTTGAAAAAATATGATGCTGCGATTCATCCCTGGCCTTCGGCTGCCTCCGGCCCGGGCTTTTGTGCCTTGCGCTTTCAGCGCATCAAAGCTCTTGAATTCAAACTGAGACACTACCATCCCGAACGACGCTTGATTTGAACGGAGGTGAAAAATGATATTAAAAGAATCTCGATCCGGAAAGGGCGGAGCATGCTGAAAAAAATGTATGGTGCCATTTCAGCTCATGGAATGGTACTGATGATTATCGGATTTACGCTCGCCGTAATCAGTCTTTTCGTCTATATGAAAACCCGCTATTACGGTTCTGCCATTCCTCAGGTGGCGTTTGGATTCACGATCGCAGGCTTCATCGTGTACATTCTTGGCCGTTTTTTCCTCGCCACCGCACGTTCCCGATCGCGGGAATCCGCCAAGACGCCTCCCGAGTCAAAGGAAGAATAGTGAAAATACAGGACCTACTCCAGAAAAACGCCATTCTCACCGATATTGCAGGTAATACCAAATCCGAAGTACTTACGGTAATGGCATCCTTCATGACGACCCGGTTCAGTCTTCCGCAAGGAGATGATATTGCCCGGAAGATAATCGAACGCGAAGCTGAAATGTCAACCGGTATCGGTTTCGGAATCGCCATCCCCCATGCAAGAATTATGGGAATCGATCAACTTTTCATGATCGCGGGCAGATCCATCAAAGGCATAGAGTTCAACGCGATCGACGAGCAACCGGTTCATCTGCTTTTCATGATGCTTTCACCCAGGGACACCTCAGCGGAACATACCCAGATTCTCTCGAAAATTTCGAGAATAATGTCATACGAGGAGGTTCGCACCAAACTGATGGAAACGGAAACATCCGAACAGTTCTACAACGTCATCGTGAAAAGCGAGAACAAGTACGTCGACCGCTGAGACTCCGGCCATAGGTCCCTTCCCAATCCTTTCTCTTCCCGCAGTTTTTACCGCCGCCATCACACACCTCGGCTGGAGTTGTCTGGAGGATTGCATTTACACCCTTTCGGCCCCGAAGTATTTTACGACTGGTGTACCATGTGGACTTTTTTCTTCATTATTGCGCTAATCGGGATTCTTGGCCTGCTGTTCTATCTCGTGATCGAACTCAATGAACTGGAGAAGCGGTTCACGACATTTGCGGAACTGCTGCGGGAACATTATGAAATTACATGAAACTCTCGATCTCATAGCTCCTTCAGTGAGGTCACAGGGGCGGTACCATCTGAAACTCAGGGAGGTTCCCGTTAAACTGAACCAGAACGAAAATCCTTTCGACTGGCCGCTTCCAATAAAGGAAGCGGTCGGAAAATTCTGCGTGGAACGCCCATGGAACCGTTACCCTCCTTTTATACCCGAAGAGCTTACCAAATTGCTCGCCGACTATATCGAAGTCTCTCCGGATTGCGTCATCGCCGGTAATGGTTCGAACGAGATGCTGCTGGTACTCATGCTGGCTGTATCGAGAGCAAACAGGCCCATCATTCTCTGCCAGCCTACCTTTACCGTCCACAAGCTTCTCGCGGAGGGTGTCGGAGCGGGTGCCGAGATCGTTCATCTCGACGAGGAACTGCGGTTCGACCTGTCCCGGATTCTGGGAACCATTGACAGGCTGCCTCATTCTCCTCTCCTGATCTGTTCGCCGAACAATCCGACGGGAACGACCGTGAGCGAAGACGAAATACGCACTATTCTCGAACGGCACCGAGGATTCCTCATTCTCGATCAGGCCTATGTGGAATTCGGTGGATTCAGTGCAGCCCCGCTTATCCGCGAGTATCCGAATCTCATAGTGACGCGTACCTTCTCAAAGGCCTTCGCTGGAGCGGGATTGAGAATAGGCTATATGGCGGGGGCGCCCGAGGTGATGCGCGAAATCAACAAAATCAAATTGCCCTACAACATCAATTTCTTCTCCGAACATGTGGCCCGGACCGCGCTTCTGCATCGTCGCGTGTTGGCCGAAGGCATCGCGACGATCATACGCGAACGGGACTCGGTCGCTGCCGCGTTTTCACGGCTCCCCCTGAAGGTATATCCGAGCGCCGCCAATTTCATCCTTATCCGAACCGAGCGGAAACAACAGCTGTTCGATTCATTACTCGACGACGGAATCCTCATACGTGACGTTTCGTCCTATCCCATGCTCGACAACTGTCTTCGCGTCAGTATCGGAACACCCGAAGAGAACAGGTCCCTGCTTCGATCGATGGAGCGTTTCTTTACAGCTCCGGTCGATTCTGCGGGGCTCCAGACGAAAAGGAGTACCTGTGCGTAAAGCGACCATCACCCGCGCCACGAACGAAACGGCAATCGCGCTCACACTCATGATCGACGGAACCGGAAAAACGGAAATTTCGAGCGGCAACGGATTTCTCGATCACATGTTGACACTTGCCGCGAGCCACGGCCTGTTCGATCTCACTCTCTCCTGCAAGGGTGATACCCATGTCGATTTTCACCACAGTACCGAGGACATCGGCATCTGTCTGGGCCAGGCGTTCGCAAAAGCACTGGGAGACTGCCGGGGGATCGTCCGTTACGGGACCTTTCATTGTCCCATGGACGAATCACTCGCAAGGGTTTGTCTCGATATCGCGGGCAGGCCTAATCTCATATACAGGGTCGCCCTTTCGGACCGTACCATCAACGGTTTCGAATGCGACCTGGTAGAGGATTTTTTCAAGGCATTCTCGGATAACGCACGCATCACGCTTCATGTGGACCTCCTGCGCGGCCGCAACAGCCATCATTCGATCGAAGCGGTTTTCAAGGCGTTCGGCAGGGCAATGTCCGAAGCATGTACGATGAATTCACGCGCTTCGGACACATTACCGACTACCAAAGGGATTCTCTGAGGCGGCTTTTCGTCGATAAACGCCGGATCGCCCTGCTGCAAGTCGCGTAAACGAGTGGTCTCTCGGACAGACGCTGCACGATTCCAGCCCCGCGATGACCGCCGCGGTCGCGCCTGGAACTCCGCACCATCTTTCGCGCCGATTCGCCCGACTCGTTTCCGCGCAAGCCTAAGATGATAGATTTCCGTGGCATACGAACGGCCATTATTGTAAATTTGAAATGATCGGATCCGCACACGGCATCCGGAGCGTCGGAGAGCGCCTCCGGAGATGTTCCGATCGATCGTCACGCGCAATGCTTCCATAAGGAGGACCTATGTTTCCGGGAAGAACCGTCATTACCGGGATGCTGGTAATCGCTGTCATTGGCGGATGTACAAAGAAAAAAACGGACAGGGAGTTTTCCTCCAAACAGACTCCCGCCGTCACATCCCCCACATCGTCACAGGACATTTTCGATGAATTTTACAAAGAGGATACCGCCTCCAAAACCCCGAAATCAGCAGTGTCCACGGAACCCGAACCGGCCCGTACCCGTTCGGAGTACACTCCTTCGTTTTCCGAAAACGGCAGATACGTGGTCCAGGTATCCACGGTCGTATCGCGATCCCTTGCAGATGCGGTAAGCGCACAACTCAGTGCGAAAGGGTACCCCAGTTATGTTGCCGAGGTCCAGAACCCCACACCCTCACTCACCGGTACCTATTTCCGCGTACGTATAGGCGGTTTCGACCGTATCTCCGCGGCTCGTTCTTTCGGTGAGAACATCCTTACAGCGGAAGGTTTCGAATTCTGGGTGGATAACCGTTCGAACGACAACATAGGCCTCGAAGGATACGGCATGGGAAATTCGGGCAGCATCTATTCCGGCGAGGCATCTTCAGGTTCCTATCAACCGACCTATACTCCCGAACCCGCGCCGGCCACCTACACTCCCGAACCGGAACCGGCCGCTACCTACACTCCTGAACCCGCACCGGCTCAGACCTACTCCCCTCAATCTTCTCCTGAAGTCCCTTCAACCCTCTCGCCTGCGCCGTCAGCACCGGCTCCCGCGACCCCGGCTGAAGGCGATGAGTGGGGAAAAGATGACTGGTAAGAACAGGACCAGAAAAGAGACGTGAAGCTTGTCCATGTTCCGAGGCGGAATCGCCATTGCTGCCGGTTACAGATCAAAACCAACGTAAGGCCAAGGGCCCCGTCACATGGAATTTCCCTCTGACCTATGCCGGTAGTCGTCCTGTACAATCTGGGGTGCAGTAAAAATCTCGTCGATGGCGAAAGAATTCTCCATCTCTTCACTAATGCCGGCTATTCGGTAGGTGAGGATGCCTCCGATGCCGATGTGATTGTTGTGAATACCTGCGCGTTCATAAGGGAAGCGCAGGAAGAGGCGATCGAGACCATTCTGACCGCGGCTCGTTTCAAGAGTTCCACCGCGCAACTGATCGTCAGCGGATGCTTCTCGCAACGCTTCCGGGAAAAGACGGCAGGCCGGTTCCCTGAAGTCAATCTCTGGGCCGGGGTGGACGACTGGGAGGATCTCATCGGTCGTCTGGTCGGCGTAAAAGCGCCGTCGTCATTCGAACGGGTTCTTTCAGAACCATTTTCCACCCAGTATCTGAAAATCGCCGAAGGGTGCTCGCACCGGTGTTCGTTCTGCGTAATCCCCGCGATAAGGGGACCCTACAGGAGCCGTACCGTACAATCAGTCGCTGATGAAGCGAAATGGCTCGAATCAAACGGAGTCCGGGAACTGATCCTCGTTGCCCAGGATACTTCGTATTACGGAAAGGACCAGGGCATTTCACTGACGGTCCTCCTCGAGAAGCTGCTCTCCGAATGCTCCATTCCATGGATACGCTGCATGTATCTTCATCCGCTACACGTCATCCCGGAGCTTCTGGAACTAATCGCGGCCGAGTCACGGATTTGTCCCTATTTCGATATACCTTTGCAGCATATCGCGGACCCGCTGCTTCGTTCGATGAAAAGGAGACCGCTCAGCAGGGAAATTCACCGTCTGATCGAGTGTATCCGGTCGACCGTACCCGGAGCCGCACTTCGGAGTTCCTTCATCGTGGGGTATCCGGGCGAAACCGAAACCCATTTCAAAGAGCTGCTGAAATTCATCGAGTGGGCCCGCTTCGAGAAGTTGGGCGTCTTTCCCTACTCTCCTGAGCATGGAACTGCTGCTGCGGGTTTCCGGCCAAGGCCGAGAAACAGTACCGCGCAGCGGCGCTGCGAAACTCTGATGCTCGCTCAGCGGGAAATCAGCCGGGAAATCAATGAAAGCCTTGTTGGTACGGTTATGGAAGTGATCGTTGACCGGATTGCGGAAGATCCGGATTTCAATTTCGAGGCACGTTCGAAATCCGATGCGCCGGAAGTGGACGGCAATGTACTTCTGCGAGACGGAGATTTCACCCCGGGGACAATTACGCGCGTGCGAATCATCGGAGCCAGTGACTACGATCTGATTGCCGAAACCTTATGAGACGACACACACTGATCACTCCCGAGGCCGGACACGAATTGTACCGTAAGTGGATATTTGATACTACCGGCAATCGAAAACTATTTTTACCCAGCCCGAAACTTTCAATAAAGGGTCAGTTACTGTGCCGTTGAAACATTCAAGGAGTTGATCTGTTATGCCGACCTATGAATACGAGTGCGAAAAGTGCGGCCTTCGTTTCGAAAAATTTCAGAGTATCACTGCGGAACCACTCAGTACCTGTAAAAATGAAGCATGCGGCGGCAGGGTAAAACGGCTGTTTTCTCCCGGAGGCGGATTCATCTTCAAGGGCAGCGGTTTTTACATCACCGATTACCGCTCCGATTCCTACAGGAAAGCGGCTCAGTCCGATGGCGGCGCATCCTCTTCAGGACAGGGGGACAAAAAAACAGCGGGTTCTTCAGCTCCCGCGGCCTCTTCGGGTCCCTCTTCGCCGGGAAGTACATCGGCTTCTTCAGGTGCTCCGTCCTCGGGCAGCAGCGCCTCCCAGGGCACTGTCTCCTCGGGCGGCACCACAACCAAGTAAGGGACACTTCGCAGTACCTGCCATGTTTATCGACGAAACCATTATCAAGCTAAAGGCCGGAGATGGCGGCAACGGTTGCCACTCGTACGAGCGTCTCAAGTACAAACCGCGAGGGAAACCGGACGGCGGAAACGGGGGGCGCGGGGGACATATTTATTTTACCGGATCGAAACAGGTCCACACCCTGCAGGATATCGCCTACCACCGGCATTATACCGCAGGACGCGGTGCCCACGGCAAAGGAAAAAATCAGTTCGGACGCAGCGGAGAGGATATTGTCGTCACTGTTCCGCTCGGAACCGTCATCTACGAAAAGGAAACCGGTGCAATTCTTGTAGACTGCCTGGCTGAGGGTAAAAAGGAACTCATCGCACGGGGAGGCAGAGGCGGACGGGGCAACGGAGAACTGGCTTCGCCCGGAAATCCGAATCCAGAACGGTGTGAACCGGGAAAACCGGGCGAGGAGCGAACGGTGCGCCTCGAACTGAAGATGCTTGCTGATGTGGGGCTCGTCGGTCGGCCCAATGCGGGGAAATCAACATTCCTGTCAAAAATATCCTCGGCTCGACCGAAGATCGCCGATTATCCTTTCACCACGACACATCCCCATCTCGGCATCGTGAAACCTGCGGCCGGATTCGAATCATTCGTAGTCGCGGACATTCCGGGGATCATCGAGGATTGCCACACCGGAAAAGGCCTCGGTATACGATTTCTTCGCCATATCGAACGAACGAAAGTACTCGCCATACTGATCGAAGCGGCTTCTCCCGACCCGCTGGCAGATGCCGGGACACTCCTCACCGAGCTTAATTACTACAGCAGCTCCCTTATCGAAAAACCCCGGATTTTCATTCTGACGAAAAAAGACATTCTAGAAAATCCGGAGGATTTCGTCATCCCGCAGGGATGGCACCTGATTTCCTCGGTCACCGGGGAAGGCGTCGAGGAGACGATCGTAGCCCTTAACCAGCTGTTGAAAAATGTACCCGATGAACGCTATTCGTCTGACGAATGATTCATATCCGGCAACTCGCGAGTGCACATTTACCACTAAAAACATGTCTATCCGCTCACGGATTTATCACCAGGACGCGCCGGTTTAGGCGCAAGAAAGGCACATGTATGCGTTCGTCCTTCTTTCATGCGGTCACGATCACGGGTATGCTGTGGATGGCTTCTTTTTGTCAAGGATCCTCATCCATCAGACCGGCCAAGCCAACCCATTATTTCTACACTCCCACCGCATATCTGAACAATGAATTCGAACTTGTCGCAAGCTTCCATGAAATCTCGTATGCACTTCCCCACGATTTGCAGTTCCACGCTTCGCTCTTCGACAACGTCGGACGCATCTGTTTCGGTGCCCGGTACGGTATCCATGACAATCTCTCCATCGGAGGAGGTCTCGCCTGGTCGCTGTACAGCCTGCCCAACAGGGGCCACGGGATCATCCACAATGACGACCACCCACGGTTCGGCGGCTTTCTCTGCTGGGGAATCACCAAAGATTCCAGATTCGAATGCGCACTCACTCCTCATTTTCAGCTGGGATATCACTTTTCAATGGGATGCGATTACGGCATGATGATCACTCCCTCGAAATGGTGGTCTATTATCGGAGAGTTCGGTTTCTCATTCGATCTCAACGATTCGGAGCCATATTTCAATACAATCTGGGGTGCTCGGGTTCACCCGCCCGAAGTGATCCCCTTTCTCTCGTTCGATGCCGGGATCGATTTTGTCGAAAGCCGTCCGGAAGATTTCGCGGAACGTTTCGCTCCTTTTTTCGACGTGATCTTTTCCATGAAAACGGCCCGCTGAATTGTGAGGTCATGATATTCTTCAGTCGCGGGTGACACTATACTGTCGGGCCGATCGTATTTTCTGGGTTCATATAAGTTGATATATCCGATCGCGTCCGATTCGGGATTTTTCTTCTGTAAAATTCTCAACACCGGCGGGAGGTACTTGGTTCTCGTTTCAGGCCATCACGAATCACAGCAATCACGACAGTGCTGCCGTTCCCGGCACAACTTCTCCGAACAGGACTCACGGTTGGAATGCAGCATACATATTTTGGACGCCTGTATTTCATTTTATACATGGCGGATGCTATTTTTTCGCTGTTCCGACGAGAGATCGTCGGTTCCGCAGAGACCGCCGTCCGCCCGCCGCTCTGAGGAGGCTTTCTGTCCAGGATAACAGGGAACCATGAAAGGTTGATATGCATCCGGTACTCTTTAAAATCTTGAATTTTCCCATTCACAGCTACGGATTCATGCTCGCGCTCTCGTTTCTGCTCGGAATATGGCTTTCAAGCCGTCGCGCGAAAAAAACGGGGCTCGATCCCAATGTGGTAGCGGACGTCGGGTTCTGGGTTATCATGTCGGCTATCGTCGGAGCGCGGCTCTATTATGTAATCCTTCATTTCGAAGAATTCAGTGGAAACCTTCTCGCGATAATCAACCCGTTTCAGGAAGGAATGGTCGGAATCGGCGGCCTGGTGATGTACGGCGGGTTTATCGGTGCCATCATTGCCGGGGTGCTCTATTTCAAAATGAAAAAAGTTCCTTTCCTCCCGTATGCGGATGCGATCGCACCCAGCATCGGTTTCGGCATCATGTTGACGCGTATCGGATGTTTCATGAACGGCTGTTGCATGGGTGCGGAAGCACATGGCCTTTTTTCCGTCTCTTTTCCGATTGCGAGTCCGGCCGGGGCCTATCAGCACGGCATCCACGCACATGGTCTCTACCCTTCACAGCTTTTCGAGTCTGCGGGCGGTCTGGTTATTGCGCTGGTCGTACTTGCAGTGGGGAGGAAAAATCCGTTCGCAGGACTGCAGTTCTATCTTGTTGGAATCCTCTATGCGATTCTCCGTTTCATGGTCGATTTTTCCCGTCACTACGAAACAAGCGAAAAATTGGGTCCACTAAGCCATAATCAGGTGGTCTGCATCATTCTTTTCATAGTTTTTACCGGACTGGTCCTCAAGGAACTGCTTTTCCGGGAGGTCCTGTCCTCTTCGGAATCCGGTCCTGAACCGGTCCCGAAACCGGTCACGGAGCATGAAAGTTCCACTGGGGCCATTTCAGGATAGAGTTCTTGAACTCATCCGGCGGGCGGATTCCTTTCTCTTTCCGCCGCTGTGCATCGTTTGTGATGCTCCCCGTCAGGGCCACGACCGCTGGTTATGCCTCCCCTGCGGAAACAAGATCCGTGAGAAGATCACCGCACGAAAGGGATGCCCGCGGTGCGGCCAGAATCTTGATTTTCACTCTTGCATATGTGAATCCGTCTGGGATTTCCCCTATGACCGGATAATCTCTTTTGTCGATTACGACGAATTGATCCGGGTGCTCATGCAGGAGATTAAATACCGTGGAAAACGCCACCTCGCCCATTATGCGGGTCAGCTCTGCGCACCATATCTCAAAATGAGGATTTCCATTCAAATTTACGATTACATTATTCCTGTTCCCCTCTATTGGTCGCGCCATCAGCGACGCGGATACAATCAGGCCGAATGGTTCGCCAGGGGGTTATCCGAATCTCTCGGCGGTCCGGAGGTGAATACCGGGATTCTCAGACGCGTGCGCAATACACGGTCACAGACGAAGCTCAAAAGATCTCAGCGACATACCAACGTAAGCGGCGCTTTCGGACTTAGTCCGGGCTGTTCCGGGGTGAACGGCGCATCCATTCTGCTCATAGATGATGTCATAACCACCGGCGCGACCTCTGCGGCCGCTTCGGAGGTTCTCGTCTCGGGAGGGTGCGAAAAGGTAACCGTGATCTCCTTTGCCCGCGATTGAGTTTTGCTTCGTCTTTTTCTTCACGCATCTCCGGGCCACGGCTGCGAAAAGCGGCCAGGTAAAGGCCGGATGGTCGCGACCTATGAGTACTGTCTTGCATCGGCCCACCATTTCCTGAATCCTGTTCTTCCTCTGTTCTTGAAAAAGAACAGCACTTTCCGAAATCAATCTCTTTTGCCCATTTTTCCGTATGATACCTGGAAAAAAACCATATATTACAAAATTAAGGGCGTCTCTTACCATCTTTTCGACTTACGTCGAGCCCTTCCGCCCGCACTGAAAAGGAGTTCCCGATTCACTGCTTCCCGGAACGACCAGATGGGAGGATGGATCGTTCGTCCGCGAATTCATTTCGTAAACGAAACCGTAGCAAGCTGGAGCCGTTTTTTCGAACCACTCGCTCACCAGGGTGAGAGATTCTGACGATAGCAAATGCTGACCTTGAAAAAAGGGGAGATTATGACGTTTTCCGGTCGTGTATGGATGGTTTTCATGGGATTTACGGGTATGTTCACCGTTGTCCAGTCCCAGACGTTCGACGGATACACGTTCGCTTTCACCGGAGGAGGGAAAAAGGCTACCCTGTACGATATGGATAAATCAATTGTAAATGAATGGACCTGTCCGAACGATATCGTGGGATGTGCCGATCTGTTACGGGATTCGAGCATTCTGGTTCCATCCGCGCTTCGAAACTCCCCCTGGAACAGCGGCCTGGCGGTGCTGACCGGAGGGCGTCTCCAGATCATAGACTGGGACGGCAGGGTGACATGGGATTACACCTACGCTGCGGAAGATTTCATCCCTCATCACGATATCGAACCGATTTATCGCACCAATGATCCCGAAGAGAATCCGTCGTTTCTTCTGGTGTGTGCCACTCCTTGGGGCGATAAAATTACGGAAATAAGGCCCAAAGGAGCCAACCAGGCGGATATTTTATGGGAATGGTACGGAAGCGACCACAACTGCGCGTCTGAATGCAGTGATAAAATCGAAGTATTGGACAAGACCAAAGGCGGGGGAGGAATCGGCGATATACCCATAATGGACAAAGGTATGGAATCAGACTACATGCATACCAATAATGTCAGCTATTATCGTCCTCTGGATCAGCTCATTTTATGTATCAAGGGGTATAACGAACTGATCGTGATCGACCCGATGGGCCAG
>CAZGVZ010000045.1:0-13685 GCA_964529145.1 uncultured Fibrobacteraceae bacterium
GCGTTTTCCCTGCATGGGCTGAAGGATCCGTCGGGCCAAGCCATGGAAGCCATCGCCAGATGAAAAGTGAGATTATCCTGAAATCATCCGGTGCGGTGATGACGTTTTTATAATCGGTTTCCGACAGGTTCACTCCTTCGTCCAGCAGGAGATTCGATTCCCACTCGACTGGAGCGAGCGTATACCGCAGCCACAAACCGGCACGTACGCTAAATATCGTGTTCAGTTCCTTGTTTTCGTTTCCTCTTCGGTCGATTTCACCGTTGAACTGCAGGTTTCCGCCTATGTTCATTCCATATTTCCAGTGTGAGGCGATGCGGGTGCCGGGGGTCATATCGACCGTACCGCCGCTCACGATTGCCATGTCGGCGGGCCTTTGTACAAGCAGCACATTGACCAGTTCACCCGGAAGCAGACGTACGGTGATGAAATTGCGAAGGTTGTTGTACCCTTCTCCACGACCAAGGATTTTATAGATTCCCGGTTTCAGGATCCATGTTTTCGATTTTTCACCAAGCTCAGGATCCGCGCCGAAACCCCTCCCGTAGGGTTCGAACTCATCCATCCTGATCAGTTCATATTCTCCCCGAAACACGATCGTGGTCGAGTCGACGGTTTCGATATTCAGCGCGGACCAGTCTGGCATCACCGGAGTCACCTTCGATTCCGCCACCTCCACCTGGCGCACAAGACGCTGCCGGTGCGTTCCGCTCCCCAGGAGCACATAGTACATACCCGGTTCGACACTGAAAATCTGACCCGGCTCACCGCTTTTGAGCGAAGTACCGTCCGGGCTCATGATCTCGACGTCCGGCTCGTCGTTTGCCTCTGTAAATCGTGGAACGAAAATACCCCCCATTCCCATGGGAATGTTGCCCTTTTCAGAGGCCATCTGTTCCGCGAGCGGAGGTGCGGCCCAGGTTTTCGCCGCCCTGTCGTACCAGGGTAAAGAGTCCTTTCTGGAAGGCCCGATTCTCTGGGTATTGAGGCTATCTCGCGGGATTGTCCGCCGAAGCATCTCTACGGTAATCTCCTCACCCGGCAACTCGGAAGGCAACCCGGCGAATGACCCGAAAAGGAGACCGGTGCCGCAGATAAAACCCTGAACTATCAGGAATCGCAGGGCGAAGGAATTCATTGCTGCTCCTCGATTACCGTCGAGTCGATTATGGTTGTCGGGATTATCGTCTCCTTCAAACTCCGGCTCTCATCGGAAATTCTGGGGGAGCCGCCGAATTCCGAAGAGAGTATCCCATCGAAATCGTGAACCGCCTGGCTGAAAATGTATTCCATGAGTGCCGAAAGCTCCCTGACGACATATTCAGGCTCATGCTGAAATACCCTTTTACGGTGATCGAACCTCTTCGAATAAAGGATCCGGCCGTCACTGACCCTGATCAGGTTGATCCGCATGGCGATATGCGCGAACCAAAGTTCATCGCTGTCGTACTCTTCGATCGCCTCGATCATCCCCTCCACCTCAAAATCCGGCTTATGGCCCTCGTCAAAGCGTCGCATGATGCCGGTCACCAGGTTTGCGGTCATCAGGTGTTTATGGAACAGATCGGTCACCATCCTCTCGGGCTTTACAGCCCACACACGGTATACGTAATATCGCAACTGGAACGGACTTTGACGGTAGACGATCTGGGGTCTCGAGTACGCCTCCTCCATCTTGAATTCCCGCAGGCGGATCGTACAATGGTACGCGTCGGGATTGAGGCGGTCGCGTTCGGCCGAGGGGACATAATTGAGCAGGTAATATTGTTTGGTGGGGACCGTTCCACAACCGAGAAGGATCGCAAGCAGCAGGTATCCCGCGGCGACTGGACGAAAGATACGACAGTTCCTCATTTAGAAATCCCTCTCTTTCTGTGCCTCACTTCTCAGGAGCAGCGAAGGGTTCTCCACCAGAATTTTCGTCAGCTGGTCCGCATTTTCGCTAGCCTGCCGCACATTCTGCATGGTTTCCGTGAAATCCTCCCGGGTTTGACGCACGATGAGCTCGAAATTCTCCGCAACCCGTCTAAGCGCGATGGCGGCACTGTCGATCTGGGAGAACGTCCTGCCCAGGCGATCTTCGCCGATGGTCTTTTCGACTCCCGCAGTGATGTTCTTTACATCCCCGGCGATTGAATCGAGGTTGGAAACGAGCATTGCGGTCGAAAGGGTGATGTCCGAAATACGGGGTCGTGTCTCTCCCACGAATCCCTTCACCTCTTCGGTGATCACCGCGATATTATCAAGGATCAGTTTGATATTTTTCAGACTGTCGGGACTGCTGATACGGTTGAGATGGTTGAGCAGCAGTTCGACTTTGGCGACAATCGACTCTGCTTTGCCTGTAATAGTAGAAAACGTGGATACTTTCGTCGTGATCTCGGCTCCAGGCTTGAGCGGACGGGATTCGTTCGATCCGCCGGTGATCTCTATGTACTTGAGCCCGGTAATTCCCATGGCCCCGGTGGAGGCAACCATGTCGTCCTTCATGGGAAAGTCGCCCTGAATTCTCAATTCCACCCGTACTTTACGCAAATCGTCGGGAAGGTAGCCTATCTTCTCCACTTTACCTATGGGTACTCCGCTGAATTTAACCGTCGCGCCCTGCTCGAGACCGCTCAGAGACTCCCCTTCGAAGAAGGCGATGTACGGCACAGTGGTTTCCTTGAGCCGCAGCCCGAAAGGTACTGCAATGAAGAGGATCAGAAGAAACAGGCCGGCTATGAGAAATACACCCAGCCGTACTCGCTGGGCCCGTGAAATACTCATCGTATGGTCTCCACATTGAAGGTGAGTGCGCCGGTACCGATTTCGGACCGGTTACCATCGTTGCGCCTGAAAAAATCGAATATGGGTCCCTCACTCATTTTCCGGGCCTCCGAATAGGGACCGTCGAACAGAATTGATCCCTTATGCAGGAATAGAAGGGTATCGGCAATCGCATCGATAGACAACAATTCGTGAGTGACCACCACTATGGTTATTCCCAAAGTCTTTCGAAGCCGTAACAACAGCTCATCTAGTCCCGCGCTGGTGACCGGATCGAGTCCAGCGGAAGGTTCGTCACAAAACAGCAGGGGCGGATCGAGCGAAAGCGCCCTTGCAAGCGCAGCCCTTTTTCGCATTCCCCCCGACAGTTCGCTCGGATAGAGGTCCGCTGCATTGGGCAGATCGACCTGGCAGAGCTTCATCCGGACAATCTCCCGGATCACGGCATCGTTCAGTCCGGTATGCATCTGTAGCGGAAGGGCGACGTTCTCCCCCACGGTGATCGAACCGAGAAGGGCGCCGTTCTGGAAAAGAACTCCTGTTTTTTTCAGGACCTCCACACTTTGCGGATCATCCTGGTCGACGATTTCCGTACCGAAAATGCGTATGGTGCCGTAAGCGGGCTTCAACAGTCCCACTATCGATTTGAGCAGTGTGCTTTTACCGCAGCCGGATGCCCCAAGAATCACCGTGATCTCGGAGGATTTGAAAGAGGTGCTGATGTTGTCCAGTATGGTTCGCTCACCATACCTTGCAACCAGATTCTCTACCGTGATGACCGTTTCTCTCTGATTATCCATTATGAATCTTTACAATATGAATGAAAAGACGGCGTCGGCAATTATGATCACGAAGATGCCTGTGACAACGCTTTCGGTTGTCTCTTTCCCCACCGCCTCGGCGCCTCCATGAACGCGGAATCCATAGAACGAGCCAATCCAGATAATGAGCCACGAAAAAACCACCGATTTGATAAATCCCGCCGAAACGTCCCTGAGATGAAGATATTTACCCAATTCTCCAAAAAACAAGCTCGGCGCAAGATCGAGGTAACCGGCCGCAATGACAAAACCACCCATGATTCCTGCTCCGGTCGCAATCGCGGAAAGCAGCGGCATGGTGATGGTTATAGCCCAGAACTTCGGCACAACCACGAACTGAACCGGATTTATACCCATGGTCTTGAGTGCGTCTATTTCTTCGCTCACTCCCATGGTGGCGATTTCCGCGGTCGTGGCGCTTCCGGTCCTGCCCGCAAGAATGATCGCGGTCAACAGGGGACCCATTTCCCGGACCATCAAAATTCCGATGAGCGGCGCCAGAAATATTCCCGCGCCATAGGTGCGCAGCTGCATCGCGGTTTGAAGAGCCAGCACCACTCCGATAAGAAACGAAAGGAGCACTACGATGCCGACCGCCTTGAAACCAAGCAGGTACATCTGCTCTCCAAGCGCCCCCCTTTTGAAATCCTGTTTTTTGAGTACGCCGAAAGTCCCCCAGTAGAGCATTTCAACCAGCACCGAGAGTGCCTGAAATATCTGGTTGAAAACAGTCAGGGCGCTGTTCCCTATGGTCTCCAGGAATGAACAACGCTTCTTTTCCGGCGAGGCTGCCTTTTCGGGCCAGCGTCCAAGGGCATCGAGATGCACCGATGAGATATTGGTAAGCGTCAATTTCTTTTCCGATTTCTCGCATGCACGATGCAATGTCCTGATAAACCCCAGTCCGGCTGAATCGATATGCCGGGTCGCGGTGAAATCGAACACTATGCCGGTTCGGATCTTCTCCCGTAAGGGCATGTTCCGTTCTACCCACGATCTGTCGACTATCTCGGGCATACGAACGATCTCCGGAACCTCTCCGGTGCGTGCAGGAATCATAGATCTCATTGCCGACCTGATCAATACGTTTTACGTCTGGGTGCGTGAAGCATCACGGTAACACCGTCCAGAAACGGTAATTTCGTCCGGCCTTGTACCTTATTTTATCACCGGCGTGAAAAACGGGCGCACCGCCTCTTGTGGTTGGGGGGCATTGCGCTTATATGACGATTTCTCGGAACCCTTTCTCTCGGCGCGCGGATCCGGAAAATAAGCACCGGGGCTGACCGAAATATGAAGGTTATCATAATAGTATAGTATAACGCCATATAAAGATAAATGGTGAAATGCCGATAAAAATGGTGAGGCCGTTTGGGACCAGTGCGGTATGGCTAAGGAGATCTTCGCGCTTCGTGGTGACTCGATTGCGGGGGGAGGGAGGGTCCGGACAGTGGTCCTGACGGGTTCGCGGAACGAAATATCGCTAGCCCTTGACGAAACGGGAATTCCTTTTGTAAAATCCATTTCCGGAAAACCGGCTGCCGCGACAGGTGCGTGAATGCGCCGTAATGTACTGATATTCAACTTGCTATGGAACTTTTTGAAAAAACGTAAGCCGCCTTTTGCTCCGGTTTTTTTTACAAACAGGTTGCTTTTTTTACCATTTCTCGATATATTATAGTCACTTTTTGGCATGCTTCGTTATCAGGGGAGAGTAGAGGCGTGCCGGATCACCGGGAGGAGAAAACATGCAATTACCCAAATCGCGTCGACGCCAGAAACTTCGGGAAAAGAAATGCCAATATCCGGGATGTGGTAAAATATTTTTCGGCATCCACATCTCGAAATATTGCCCCGAGCATCGGCAGGACCGATATCGAATCAGAAAACGAACCAAACCTGAAGACGTCAATATCAAGAATCAGACATTCAAGCACAATTACACTGAAGTGGTCACTATGGTAATGAATTGCGCTCTGGAAGGGTGCGATCACCAGTTTGAAGTCAAAATTTACCCGCGTCAGTACATCTACCCGAAATATTGTCCTGAACACCGGAACGAGTACAAACGGATCCGGCACCTCCAGGTCATCGGCCGCGAAGACCTGATCGAACAGATGAAACTCGAAGGCGAAAGTTTCGAACTGGAGTCCTCCTCGGTAGCGGCGGAAAATACCGGTGACGAAATCGACGCCATGGAAGATGTAGCCTGATTACGGATTCTCTCAAATCCCCTGGAAATAAGGAGAGGTTTTTCTCTCCTTATTTTTTTTCGGGCCCGGGTTGGGCGATTCGAGAGCGATAGACGGCGCGTGAAGACCGCATACCAAAGCGCAGTCATGCCCGGGAGGTGTCGGTCGTTTTTGCAGCCGCATGGTTCGCCTGCAGCTCCCGGGAAGTCATTTCAGGCAGAGGTACCATATTCCGGCGTACGCGCCGAAGGACGAAAGAGTACGCTGTTTCAACGAATCGGCCCTACCCGGTGTCTATCAGGAAAATATCGTTTGATCGAGGCGCAACGATTATGTCCCGGCGTGCGAGGATCGACTCTATTCCTCACGACTGTTTTCAGCCTGCGGAAGAGCCGCGGGCAGTCAGCCGTGATTACGGAACAACAGGATGGGCAGGCGTCGACAAACTCCAGACCATCTGCGGCGTATAGTAAAAAAGGGATTCCGGACAGACATTCCCTTCTCGTACGCCTCACCCCTCGTGAACACCGACGTGGTCTTCCAGGGTGGAATGTACCGCCGAATATTTCCAAGTGACCCTTTTATTTTTATGCTTCAGATCCTATTTTCATGTCGAAGGTTCGGTTTCGACAGCTCCGCCGGCTGAGAAAAGGCCTCGATCATGCCGGGTGCCGAAGTGCAGAGACGGTAAAAACGAACGTCGGAAACCGGGGCCGGTCATGGGCGTATCGTCGACAAGGGTGGGTAGCATCATGAGTTCGTATCATCAGGAAGTGGCCAGCGTCAGGGAGGACGTACAGGCTTTTTTCAGAAAAACCTTCTCCTCGGTGAACATTGAAGGTCCCCGACTGGATCCCGGCAAATTCGAGAATACTCCTATCATGCTGGTCAGCACCCACCGGAGTCACGTCGATTATTTTCTGGTCGGGATCATCTTTCACGACCTTGGTTTCAAGAATCTGAGATTCGCCGCGGGCGATAATCTGACGAAACTGCCCTGGATCGGACCGCGCTTCACTTCATTCGGAGCATTTACGGTTGAGAGGGACGGCGGATTCGACCGGAATTATATCAGGAATCTCTGTTTCGAGGTCGTTTCCATGATCGAGAACGGGGACACAGTGCTCGTTTTTCCCGAAGGAGGAAGGAGCTACAGCGGAGCGATGCTCGACATCAAAACCGGGATTCTGGGTGCTTCGGTCATAAGTCAGGGGAATGACACAAAACGCGATGTCTTCTACATTCCCGCAGCGGTCTCATATGAAAATCCGCCCGATGTACCCTGGTTCGCGATGCAGCTTAAAGGCAAACTCTGGCGAAAACGTTCCAACCCCCTCCCGAAACGGCTCTTGGGAAACCTGTTGTATTTCGGTGCCGACATCTGCGCGTTCGTTCCCTTTCTGCTTGCACATAAATTCGGAAAAAAGTATGGAAAGATCTACGTTGATTACGGAGATCCCGTTTCCATCAGATCCTTCATTGACGTTCCGGCGAACAAGGCTCAAAACGCAAGGGACGATTTTCTCGCCCATCGAACGTCGATGCAACGGGTAAGTGAGGCGGTTTTCGCTCAGCTCACCGATCTCTACCGCGTTCTTCCCATGCACGTCATCGCCGCGGAACTTAAAAAGCACGGCTCCCGTTCACTGACCGACCTCGCCGACTCCTTTCCGGATGTCGTCGAGGGAATCCGGAAAAAGGGCAGAAACGTCAAACAGCTACTCAAGGGTACCGCCATGGAAAACACCCGGGAAGGAATCCGCCAGCTCGAAAAAATCGGTGCGGTGAAAGTCAGGTCGAGCGTCTGTACGATCCGCAGGAAATCATTGATAGATTACTTTGCGGCGGCAATGGTATCATAAGGAGGCTCCGGGTGTCGTTTGAAAAGTATCTCGTTCTCCCCACGATCGCGGATATCAAATCCGATGAGAAGATAGAAGCCTTCAAGGAACTTTCACAGGTCCTCTGCAAGGCGCTCGATTTACGAAAACAGAAACAGATAGTCGAAGATATCGAGAAGGGCGAGGAATCGGCTTCCACGTTCGTCGGCCAGGGTGTCGCCCTGCCGCAGGCCCGTGCGTCGATCAGGGACGACTTTGCCATCGTCGTCGGTCGCAACGCTTCGGGAATTAAATATGACGCCGCGCGCGGAGCCCTCGCGTACATCATCGTTCTGGTCATTTCGAAAGAAGGCGAAATTCCCCCAGGTGAACTGCCGCTTCTCTCAGAGCTGGCCGAATTCTTCAAGCTCGAGCCGGTGCAGAAGGAGATACTTTCCTCCGAAAATCCGGTCGACCTCCGGCAAGTAATCAGAGCCGTCAAGAACGGACTTCCCGAGGAAAGGCCCCTCAGGAGCGCCAAGATCAGAAACACCAGTCCGATCGTTTCCGCGGCCATCGGCCTTGCACGCGAGATCAAGGCCACAGCCATAATGATTTTTGCGGATTCTGTGCGCGAGAACGAATTTCTCGATCATTTCAAGACCAAACCCAAAATAATCATGGTAACGAGCAACAAGACGCGGTTCGATCTTGTCAATGACAAAAAAATCGCGGGGCTGATCCAGGCGCCGTCGATTCCCGCCTCACGTACGGGCCAGATGAAAATCGGCATACTGCTCGCGCTTTCCCGCAATCTCATAGGCCGGGAAGACCGCATTGTATGCGTTTCGGGCAATACCAGAAACGGGGTTTTCGACACGATCGTAAGCATCAATGTGGCTATGGAATACGACTTCTTCTTTACTGCCGCGCAGAACATCGTCCCGCAGGACGTGAAACCCGAGGTTCTCGAACGGGTTATCGGACTGGCGGGGGAAATAGCTGTGGAAGGGCGCGAAGGAAAGCCGGTGGGCACCATATTCGTTCTCGGAGACACCAATTCGGTCAACGCCTACGTTCGTCAGCTGATCATCAATCCCTTCAGGGGGTACAGTGAAGCGGAACGTAACATCCTGGACCCCGGCCTTGTCGAAACGATCAAGGAATTCGCCAGCATCGACGGCGCATTCATTATCACCGGAGACGGCATCGTACTCTCTGCAGGCAGTTATCTCAAACCGCAGACGACCGAGGATCTGCCTCCACTGCCGGGTGGTTTCGGGTCCAGGCATCTTGCTGCCGCGGGCATCACCGCGTGCACCAACGCGCTTGCGATCACCATATCGGAATCCACCGGTATGGTAACCATTTTTAAAAGCGGTGTGGTGATGATGTCCATTTCGCGCCCCGCTCGTGAAAAAGGAATGATTCAGCGGATTTCGCTTCCCTGATAATCAGAGGGCGACGACCTCCGGGAGATGCGGCCGGTCCGCCGTTTACCAAAATTTTCAAGAAGGATTTCACGATGAGCCTTAAGAAAATCAGCTACAACGGATCACTGCTCGATCCTTTCGTTTCAAACACCGAACTGCAGGCTTACAACGGCGCGGTCGCCGCGGCCGAAGCGCTCCTCAAGAACAGGAACGGACCTGGAGCCGATTTCCTCGGCTGGTACGATCTCCCGGAGAAAATCGATTCAGGCCTGGTGCGCTCAATCGGGGAGAAAGCCGCAGAAATCCGGGAAAAAACGGACATTCTCGTCTGCATAGGAATCGGCGGATCTTATCTCGGGGCAAAAGCGGCAATCGAGCTGCTCTCTCCCTCCTTCGAATCCCTTCGCAAACCGCAGGTGGTTTTCGCGGGGCACTCGATCAACTCCGATTATCTCGGCGATCTGCTGGATCTGGTAAAGGACCGTTCAGTATCAGTAAACGTCATCTCCAAAAGCGGCACCACCACGGAACCTGGCATCGCGTTCCGGACCGTCAGGCAATGGATGGAAAAAAGATACGGCCGCACTGAAGCCTCCTCCCGCATAGTCGCCACCACCGATCCTGAAAAGGGTGCTCTGCGTCAGCTTGCCCGGGCAGAGGGGTATACCACCTTTCCAATCCCCGCGAACGTGGGCGGAAGGTTTTCGGTCCTTACATCAGTCGGTCTTTTTCCCGTCGCGGTCGCGGGAATTTCCATTTCGGAGCTTCTCGCCGGCGCACGTGACGCCATGGCTTTCTGCAGCGGAGACACGGTTGCCGAAAACATGTCGGGCCGTTACGCGGCAACACGAAACATCCTCTTCAGAAAAGGATACACCACGGAGGTACTGGCCTCTTTTCAACCTCAGCTCCATTATGTCGGCGAGTGGTGGAAACAGCTCGCCGGCGAAAGCGAGGGAAAGGACAATACGGGAATATTCCCCTCATCCCTCGACTATACTACCGATCTGCACTCTCTGGGCCAGTGGATGCAGGAGGGGGTGCGTAATGTGTTCGAGACTTTCATGATCCTCGACTCCTCGTCCCGAACCCTCGCCATTCCGAGGTTCGATGACGACAGCGACGGCCTGAACTACCTTGCGGGGAAATCGTACGAAGAAATCAACCGGAATGCTTTCCTGGGTACGCTGCTCGCCCATATCGATGGCAGTGTTCCTTCAGCGGTAGTCACGATCGGGGACCGAAGCCCCCGCACTCTGGGCCAGCTGTTCTACTTTTTCGAAAAGGCGATCGCGCTCTCAGGCTACATCCTCAGGGTCAATCCTTTCGATCAGCCCGGAGTGGAAGCGTACAAAAAGAACATGTTCGCACTCCTCGGAAAAAAGGGTTTCGAAACCCTGGGCGTGGAGCTGGCATCAAAAATCGCGAAGCTCGGCTTATGAAATCGCACCGGAAGATTCTTACCTTCACCACGCCCCACCGCCGCGATTACATCAATATCACACCGCAGGTAGAGGCTGAACTCGCCGCGAGCGGCATCCGCGAGGGACTCTGTCTCGTCAATGCGATGCACATCACCGCGAGCGTGTACATCAATGACGACGAACCCGGACTGCTGCGGGATTTCGACGAGTGGCTCGAAGGAATCGCACCGCACGAACCGGTTTCGAGGTACCGCCACAACCGGGGCGAGGACAACGGTGACGCCCACCTCAAACGGCAGGTGATGGGACGCGAGGTGGTTATCGCGGTTACCGGGGGGAAGTTAGACTTCGGGCCCTGGGAACAGATCTTCTACGGCGAATTCGACGGCAGAAGAGCCAAAAAGGTGATGATAAAAATCATAGGGGAGTGAGAAGACTCACCTGCACCCGGCAAGCGGCTTCGGATTCGCCTGCTTCATGGGCCTTTACGCGCTTATATGTCCGGACCAGTCACACTCGCGCTTTGGGTCCTAGCACTGTCAAAGGAGAACTGAGAATACTCCCTCGACTTCAAGTCAGGGGTTCAAATGCTGGTCGACTTGAAGTCGACTGTAAAAACCATCCGCCTTCAGGCGGTGGTAGTTTAAAGTCATATTCATCGTTTAAACCCTTCGGCTTTAGCCGGAGGATATTCCATATTTCCATTGTCGCGGTGCGACTACGGGGAGTGTGCTTCGCCTGAAGGCGAGGGGTTTCAACCATCTCCGAAAGGGACACTAATGCCACATCAATCGATCTGCATCGGGGTGATCGGCGCCAACGATCCGGATCCCGAAAATTACCGGCTCGCCCATGAGGTCGGATCTCACATAGCCGACAGGGGGGCCGTGCTTGTCTGCGGCGGACTGGGCGGAATCATGGAGGCCGCGAGCAAAGGCGCCCGCGAACACGGTGGAATTGTGGTCGGAATATTACCTGGCCCGGATAAAAAAGAAGCGAATCCTCATGTTACCCTCGCGCTCCCAACAGGCATGGGCATCGGCCGAAACATTCTCGTGGTCCACATGGCGGACGTCCTGATCGCGTTTCCCGGTTCCTATGGAACGTTGAGCGAAATCGCGGTCGCGCTCGCTGAAAACAAGACTGTCATCTATCTTCCGGGAGCCTGGGACCTCAAGAGAATCGCCCCAGTCAATAGCTCCCTTTTCAAGGAAGCGGCCGACGCCCGCCACGCGATAGGCATGGCGCTCGAGACGGTCGCGCAATCAAGCCGGGGCGGGGGTACTGCGTGAGAATTACACGGGATCCGGAATTCAGGGTGCGAGACCCGCTTTCTTTTGAAGCGCTGAAAGCGCGCGGCATGGCAGCCCCGGGCTGGTGTGCTTCACGCCCGCAGCGCTTGTCAAAGACTCCTGACCCCCGTCTCCTGTCAACCAACTACTGACTACCCCCGCCAACCCCGATTCGTCTCGCCCGCCGCTCCCATTTTCCCGACCTGAACCTGACCAGGTAAAGGGGACCATAGAAAAAGAAAGCTACAATCACGGCGATCCAGGTGGTTTTCGGATCGATGGCGAAAACTCTGAGCATGAGCTGCGTTATACACGCGAACGTCCAGTGCATGCCGACCGAGGCGGCCATTGACCAAAACGTATCCCCCGCGCCTCTGAGCGCACCCCCGAAAACCTGCAGCATCGCGTCGCATAGCAGGTACACGCTGATGAGCCGCACCATGAAAAGCGAAAGCTCCCGCACTCCCTCCAGCTCCGCTTTGTCCGGGGGGAGAAAGACGTTCACAAGTGCGCCGGTGAAGAACAGGTAGGGCACAAGCAACAATACGCTATAGGTAGCGGCGAGCTTCAGTCCCGAAGCCGCTGACCGGTACACAGCGGGAATTGCCCCCGCCCCGCAATATCTGCCCGCGAGGCTAGTTACCGCGATACTCAGCCCGGTCATCGGGATGAACGACACCATATCCCAGCTGAAGGTGATGGTGATTGCGGTCGCGACCGCCTCGCCACGGGAATGAAACGCCGCGACGAGCGTATTGAACGCGACCAGGTTGAGCAGCATTTCGAGTCCCGCTGGGTAACCAAGCCGGAGCAGTTCGGTCATGAGTTTCTTATCGAGCCTGAAACTTTTCAGAATCGAGAACTCATGGACGAGCGCGGGGCGTATGTAGGCGAACACGAGCACGAGCAGTCCGGCCGCTCCCGCGATCATCGTTCCTATTGCCGCTCCCGCGATCCCGAGCGCAGGAAAACCGAATTTCCCGAAAATCAGGATATAATTCAACCCCACATTAAGCACCATGCTCGTGAGGGCCGCGATCATGTTGATCCTCGTTCGTCCGATCCCGCTGAAAAAGTTGCCCAGGCCGCTCCGGAGCAAAGGAAGAATGGTTCCGACCATGGTAATCGCGAAATAGGTGCGCTGCTGGAGTAGATGTTCGCCCGCGATACCAGCGATCCGGAAGATCCTGAATCCGAGCGGAATGCATGCGATCATGAGCGGGTACGCCAGAAGCGCGATGATCAGGGCCTGCGCGGTGACCACCGGACAGCGGGATTTTTCCCCCGCCCCCAGCCGCTGGGCGACCATCGCGTTCGAATATCCGTGTATACCCAGGAAGAAAGTCGTCGCGGTAAAAGTCGCGAGGCCGCCCCCCATAGCCGCGGCCATATGAGCTCCGCTCAGTCTGGAGAGAAACAGCCGATCGGTGAACATCATCACCATCTCGCTCGCATAGGTGGCTATCAGGGGAACCGCGATCGCGACAAGCTCCCCCGCTCCGCCTGGGCCCCGGATCTGGCGGTCGAACATCGATTTCAATCTGAACATAGGAGTATCGGGACCGTTTCCGGAAAATAGGGTGATTGTGCGGGAATCAAAGAGTGCGCTCTATCCCACGGGAAGCCGGAGCGCGGAGCTGCCAACTTCATTCGAATGCCGTCAAATATACCTTATGGCCCGGCACGCTTCCGTGCACCGTCATCGGCTGTCCGCCGGCCACGTCAATAAACATACCCTGCACGTCACTGAAGTATTTATATAGTTGTAAAACGAGGAGATACCACCCGTTAAACGTGATGTGACAAGAGTACTGGTTCCAGATCTTCGTTGTCGAAGGAGGCCTTGAAAACCATGTTTTTCTTTTCTACACACCGGGGCAAAGCACTGTAAGCCCGATTCATTAAGGCCCGGGCTGCGACTGGAGGTGTATCAT
>CAZGVZ010000046.1:0-375 GCA_964529145.1 uncultured Fibrobacteraceae bacterium
AAAAATTTTTATCGTTTTCTCTTCGATACCTCCGCGTCCCGGACTATAGGGATGGCGATGATGGCGGCGTTATCGAGAGGGTCAGAAAGTCACCGAACGTACGCGATTCTCGGCGACCCGTCGGTGCGGGCGGTTCGGCCCACCCGCAGCATAACCATTGAAGTCGACGACCCGGACGATACTCTTGCCGCGCTTCAGGAGGTGATCATTTCGGGCGCGGTTGCCTCAGGAGGGAAGGTCGATACGGATTTCGAAGGGGACGCGTTCGTCGCGATCGGACTTTTCAATGCGCCGGACACCGCATCTCGCAAGGATGGGGGGGTGCGTCAGAGCGTACGTTACCGTCTTCCGGGTACTCCCGTGTTTCTCGGGAAA
>CAZGVZ010000046.1:385-13673 GCA_964529145.1 uncultured Fibrobacteraceae bacterium
CACGGACAGCGGCATGGTCATCCGCCCGACCCTCGAGCAGAAGGTGCTCATTCCCCGGAAGCTCACGTTCGAAAGATCCGGCATCGAGCTTACCGCATATGCCTGGAAAGAACATTCCGCATCTGCGGGGGTTGGGTTTCGCGGCGACCTCGTGTTCAAGGGTTCGGCTCCGGTCGAGGGAGGTGAGGACACCCTGGGGCCGCGCATCAGCATTCGGCCGGTGTACGAGGATTCATATCTTTCCGGGCAGGGTGCCTCGTTTACCGATCATATCATCACGCAACCTCCGGTCAAATGCGAAATCGAGATCTTCGACAGAAGCGGGATCGATGTGTCCGGAACCGGACCCGACGAGGGGGTCACGGTGGAAATCGAAAACGCCGTGGCGAGGCAGAACGTCAACTCGATGTTTCAGTTCAATGAGGGGGACTTCCGCCGCGGGGTGGTGTCGGTCGAGCATGGAGAACAGGTACTCAAACCGGGGAAACACGTGATGAAAGTGACCGCCCGGGATCTGTTCGGCAATCTCTCGAAAGCGCGTTTCACGATCGTTGTCACCGACAAAAGGGAATTGAAGCTCGACCATGTGCTGAATTTTCCGAATCCGGTGCGCAGGGGTGATGTCACCCGTTTCTACTGCCATACGAACTATACCTCCCAGCAAAGCTACGGCACCGATGTCCGTGTGACGATCCGGATATACTCTCTCGGTGGAAAGCTGCTGCGGGTGATTGACGGCCGGGAGTTTCCGGCCTCGAGGGTAGCCAACGGGATCGAATGGGACGGCAGGGACGAACGGGGGGCTCTGCTGAGCCCGGACGTGTACCTCTACCGGATCACTGCGGTGGACCGCAGCAATGGAGAGCGGCGTGTGGTCAGAAGTAAAATCATGAAACTTGTCATATTGCCTCCGAAATGAGGCGGCGGGCTTGTATCAACTGAGATGAACCTGCCTGGATCGCCGGTTACCTGCACGAAAGAGCCCCGGATTTTTCGATTTCTTCGGTCCAGGACTTTTCGGGGGTGGGTATCATGTACTCTGAAAAAGTACACTATCATCCTCATGATTTGACTCCGAAATCCGGATTCACATTTTTTTACGAACTTTTCCGTCGTTTCAGGTACTCTAGAGAGATGCTGCAGCCGGAGTACCTGCATTCGAGGACCGGTCAGTTCGGATACCATTGAACGAGGAGCCATCATGGGGGTCACGAGTACGAAAAGATTACGTTATTTGATTATTCCTGCTCTGGTTTGCGTATGGAGCCTATCGGCGGTTTCCGCGCCGCTCTCCGCTGGGGTGATGCGGGAGATGACCTCGATGGAACTCGTAAAAGACATGCTCGTCGGATGGAATCTCGGCAATACTCTGGATGCGAACGGAAAAGGACTCGGCGCCGAGACGGCGTGGGGCAATCCGAAGACCACGAAGGCAATGATGGATGCCGTCAAGGCCAAAGGGTTTCGGACGGTCAGAATTCCGGTTACCTGGAATCGTCATATCGGGGACGCTCCCGAGTACACGATCGATTCTGCGTGGCTGGCCCGTGTCGAAGAGGTAGTCAACTATGTCCTCGACAACGGAATGTATGCGATTCTCAATTCTCATCATGATGAGTGGGTAACTCTGTATGATTCCACCAAGGCGGAAGTAACCGATAAACTCACGAGGGTGTGGGCGCAGATAGCGGCGCGATTCAGAGATTGCAGCGATTATCTTGTGTTCGAAACGCTGAACGAACCGAGATTGTATGGAACCCGTTATGAATGGAACGGCGGAAATGAAGAGGGCCGCTCCATTCTCAATGCTTACAATCTGGCGGTCGTGAACACGATTCGGGAGAGTGGCGGAAACAACGCTCTCAGGCATATCATGATCCCGACCCATGCGGCTTCCACGGTCGAGGCGGCTCAGGACGATCTGGTGATCCCCCCGGGTGATGATCGAATCATTGTTTCGCAGCATACGTACTGGCCTTACAGTTTCACGATGGAGGATCCGGGCACCGACACCTGGGGCACCGAAGAGGACAAGTCGGACTGTGACGACGAACTTGACAGAATTTACAACAGGTTCTGCGCCAGAGGAATTCCGGTGATCATTGGAGAATGGGGAACTATCAACAAAGCCAACACTCCGGCAAGGGCAGTTCATGCCGAATACTATACGAAAGCCGTTGTGCAGCGCGGGATGCTTCCGGTATGGTGGGATAACGGCGATCCCCAGGAAGCAGGGTTCGCTTTGCTTAACAGAAGCGATGGAACC
Organism: uncultured Fibrobacteraceae bacterium; assembly: GCA_964529145.1. Lineage (GTDB taxonomy): Bacteria > Fibrobacterota > Chitinivibrionia > Chitinivibrionales > Chitinispirillaceae > JAFGNB01. The sequence goes on from CAZGVZ010000046.1 coordinate 2,652, forward strand.
TGGTATTTTCCGGAAATAGTCGATGCATTGATGGATGGTGCGGGCATAGAGGTCGGCATCGTCCGGAGGAAGCCGGAAGCACGGTGTGATTTCATGACGGATCGCCGGTCGATATCAGTGGAGATGCGCAGGTTTCAGAACGTTTCCCCAGCCGCGATGCTTTTCTCTCTGGACGGTCGCAGGGTCTTCGATCCGCAGAATTTCAATGGAAATCTCCGGAGCGCGCCGGTTCCGGGGTATTATGTCCTGCGGTTCGCAACCTCTGGAACTCACCGCTGCGTGCATGGTTTGAGATGACCGGCGCACGGTTAAATACTCCGTGTCCGCCGAATGCCGCGGGCCGGGCGGACTGTTGTATTTTATCCCGGGCGAGTTATCCTGCCGCTTTGGACTGATAGTTCGAATTTGCTGAACAGCTTTCGGAAGTTCCTCTCCAGTTGGCACTGAAGTTCCTCTTCGGGTTTTCCGAGTATTTCCGCGATTTTACTGCCGGTCACCCCTACCCGGGCGGGTCGGTTTTTCTTACCGCGATATGGCACTGGAGCCAGGTAGGGTGAGTCGGTCTCTATGAGCAAACGATCGGGGGGAATACGAAAGATCAGATCGCGAAGATGGCTTTTCGGAAACGTGACTATTCCTGAAAGGGATACGAAAAATCCGTGACCGATAATCGCATCGAGGGCTTCCCGGTTTCCTGTAAAGCAATGAAACAGAGCCCTGTCGACCCGGTGACGCACGCACAGTTCCAGGGCGCTTTCCTCGGCGCCACGGGAGTGAATTACCGCAGGGAGATCGAGGTCGCGAGCCAGGGAGAGCTGCCGTTCGAAGACCGGCAACTGAAGTGCGGGCTCAGGGTACCGGCTGTTGGACCAATCAATGCCGATCTCGCCTACCGCGATCATTTTCGGATCACGGAGAAGTTCATGCAATCCTGCCGGCCAGTCTGGAGGCATGGTGACGCAATCGAATGGGGAAATACCAGCCGTGCCCCAGATGGATGGATGAAGTGAGCTTTGATGAAGAACGGTGCAGCCGTTTAAATGATCTGTCGCGGTCGAAACGATGATGTCTACACCGGATGAACGTGCTTCTTCCACAACCGCAAGACACTCTTCGTCACTGTACTCGTAGAGGTGGGCATGGCAGTCTATCCACATCGGTAAAGATCAGAGCCGGTTCCGGAAAATCGTGTTCCACTGGCTCAGGGGCCATTTGATCGGCATCCCTTTCCGGTCGATCTTGAATGCGAACACTCCTTTGCCGGTCATGGGCAGGGATTTTCCGTTCAGGGTGAACTTCACGGCCGCCAGGTTGCCCACATGCACGTTGAAACTGTCGCGCGCGGTGAATCCCCTGGTTTCATTCCGATGAATGACGTTCTTCCACGAAGCGCCGTCGCTGAATACCTGTATCCATACCGAGTCGGTCACAACCGCCAGACGTAGTTGGATGAGATTCGCGGTATCGAGGGGGACTTTGGATGATTGCGAAGCGGTATCGGAATTCAGGGGAGGAGTAGCGGGAATGAGGCTGTCGGCAAGCGAGGTGTCTATCGAAGGCTCGATGTCGGTGAACTCCGGATCGGCCGGTACTGCGGCGGGGACTGCGGCAGGAACCTTGAGCCAGCCTTTTTTTTTCGCGATATAACTGAAGCCGGCGAGCAGCACGATCAGGAGGACCGCGACGAGCATGAAAGGATTCCTCGACTCCTCTTTCCTTTTCATACTTATCTGAATCCGGGTGTTGCTTTCCTTTGGAGGAGTTTCGATATCCAGGCCGCGTTCCCTGTAGAAACGATTCAGGATCTCCTCTGAATCGAGCGAAAGATATTTCGCGAGCGACTTCAAGTAGACACGTACGTATGGATCCGCAGGAAGCGAATTATATTCATTGGACTCGAGGGCTTTTATGTACTTTACGTTCAGTTTGAGATCTTTTGCGATCGTCTCAACGGTAATACGGCGTGTAATTCGTTCTTTTCGAAGAATATCACCCACAAGATCTTTTTGAGTTTCGGCCGGGGCCGGGGTGGTATCGTTCTCATTGATTTGCGACATTCCTGGCTTCCTTTCGCACAGCGAACTCCTTGAAAAGCTCGATCGTACCGTTCACCGGCAGACCGACTACATTATAATAACAACCCACGATTTTATCTATAAAAATCATTGCCTTGCCCTGGATCCCGTAGGCGCCCGCCTTGTCGAAAGCTTCACCGGTATCGAGATACCACTCGATTTCGTCTTCCGAAAGCTTTCGAAAGAAAACGGCGGTACTTGCCGAAACCGAACGGTGAAACGCGGCATTGACGCAGGTGAGCGCCACCGCGGTTCTCACGGTATGGCACCGGCCTGACAGCCTTTCCAGCATGGCGCGTGCTTCGGCTCTGTCAGCCGGTTTTCCAAGCACGCAACCTTCCAACAACACGACAGTGTCGGCGGCAAGCACGAGAGCGTCGGGATTCCCTTCAGCCACACCGCCGGCTTTTGCAGAGGCGAGCCTCTGAAGGGAACCGTCGAGGTCCGACACATCGATATAGGTGTTTTCATCGAGAGGCTCACCGACAATGGTATCGAAACGGATTCCCATCTCGCGAAGCAGCGCGCTCCTCCGGGGTGAGCCGGAGGCGAGAATGATCCTCCGTCCGGGATTCCGCCATGTGCTCATAATATAATAGTTCGACTCCGTTATTCCTGCAACGGACTATATGCAGGATCCGACCAGACCTATTTTCACCAGGCTCTTCGGGAGCTTCCGGGCGTGGCGAACGTAATTTGGTACAAGGTGAATGAATTATAATCCACAAATACACAAGTATACGTTTCAAAATGAAAAATAACCTCGGGAAACGGATTAAAACAGATCCGCTTTGCCGAAAGGTATTTTTAGCCTTATTCCGACGATTAATTTACGATGATGTGCCAGGCGGTAAGTAAAACGGCGCAAGTCGCGGATTTTTCCCTTCACCATCCGGGATCGAAGATGATAGAAGAACTGTCCATCGCGGAAGCGGCCGCAAAACAAGCCGGGGAGGCCATCCGTTCATCGCTCGGTATTGCCGCGGTTGGAGAAAAGGGCACCAGCTACAATCTGGTCACAGAGGCGGATTTCGCGGCAGAAAGAACCATTTTTGCCCTGATCAGGAAACATTTTCCCGGTGATGCGATTCTTGGGGAGGAGAGCGCGTCTTCGGTTTCGCTCGAATCTCCGCGGCTGTGGATCGTAGATCCGCTTGACGGCACCACCAACTTCGCGCATGGAATTCCTCACTTTTCCGTTTCGATCGCTTTTGCTGTCGCCGGAAATGTCGTGTGCGGAGCGATATATGACCCTATGCGGGGTGAACTTTTCGCTGCGGAACGGGGGAAGGGTGCGACATGTAACGGGAAATCCATCTCAGTGTCACTCTCTCCTGATCTGACCAGAGCCGTCATCGCGACCGGATTTTATTACGATCGTGGTACGATCATGCTGCGGACGCTCGATTCGATGCGAAAACTTTTAACGGCGAACATACAGGGAATCCGCCGTTTGGGGAGTGCGGCACTGGACCTTTGTTACGTGGCATGCGGCAGATTCGACTGCTACTTCGAATATCGCCTCTCCCCCTGGGATTTTGCGGCCGGCATGCTGATCGTTTCAGAAGCGGGTGGTGAATGCACCGATATCGATGGTGCGCAAAGGGGACTCCGTTCGAAAGGAATGATCTGCAGCAATGGCTGCCTTCATAGAGAATTTTCAGATACTGTGCGGTTAAGCCTGGAAATGAATTAATGTATATTTTAGCCATATAATCGTACTTCCAGGTTATACCCGGGTAAGGGATTTCTGCAATTCGCCCGGTTGCGGAGCATAATTGCGGGAAAAAAATGTTCAGGCCGTGGGTTATCAGACTTTCCCGGATGAGAAACCGATGACCGGGGCGCCATGTTGAACGACACCCGGACGGGTGTACATTCATGTCCAGGATGCCATGATTCAGCGAAATGATCCGTGCTGGTGCGGAAGCGGAAAAAAATACAAGAGGTGTCATTTTTTCGAGGATATCGAATCTCCTCCTCAAATTCAATCGGAGCGTAAAGTGCAGAGAGTCGTGCAAAAGGAACGCAAATACGTGAAACCTCCCCGCGAGATCGAGGGCATGAGAAGAGCCGGGATTTTCAACGGCGAACTGCTCGACTATATCCGCCCTTTCGTGAAAGCGGGAACGAGTACCGAAACCATCAATAGGCTAGTTCACGATTATACGGTATCACATGGCCATACTCCCGCATGTCTCGGTTACCGGGGATTTCCCAAATCGGTATGCACATCGGTCAATAATGTGGTTTGCCACGGTATTCCTTCCACCTCGGAGGTGCTCAAGGACGGTGACATCGTCAATGTCGACCTCACGACCATAGTAGGCGGTTTTTACGGCGACTCGTCCGAAACTTTCATCATAGGTGAAGTTTCGGCCGATGCGCGACGTCTGGTGATGGTCACTGCCGAAGCCCTGATTCGCGGAATCGACGCAGCGCGTGCGGGCGCGTCACTCAGATCGATCGGCGAAGCCATAGAACCTTTCGTGACGTCAAAAGGGTGCTCCGTAGTGCATCAGTATACTGGACACGGTATCGGCAGGAAGTTTCACGAGCATTTCACTGTGTACCATCATGTCGACCCCGACTGTGAACCGGTCATCCTTGTCCCTGGAATGACTCTCACCATCGAGCCCATGATCAATCTCGGAGGTTTCGAAGTGATCACCGATAATGACGACGGCTGGACCGTGCGTACCGCCGACGGTTCGCTGAGTGCCCAGTTCGAGCACACGGTTCTCATAACGGAGGGAGAAGCCGAAGTGCTTACGCTCACACCGTCGGAAAGAGCCGCGGGCGTCCGCCTGTCGTTCGACGGGATCGGATTCGAATAGCCGATGAGCACGCGGGATGCCACCAGGGAAAAGGTAGTCATAGCCGGACTCCTCACGCCGGACATGGACAGGTCGCTTTTCGAAGAGGACATGCACGAGATGCGGCAGCTCTGCGAAACGGCCGGCGCCGTGGTTGTCGCGGTATTCCGTCAACAGCGGGAACGTATCGCTACCGGCACCTACCTGGGGTGGGGAAAACTCAAGGAGATCAATTCCGTGATGCGCACGCACGGTGCCGTTACACTGGTTATCGATGCGCATCTTGCTCCCGGACAGATCAAAACGATCGAAAAGATGATCCAGGGAAAGGTGATCGACCGGGGACAGCTCATTCTGGATATTTTCGCCCGCCATGCGCGAACCTCGGAGGCGAGACTTCAGGTGGAACTGGCGCAGATGCGCATGATCTATCCAAGGCTGACTCATGCGTGGACGCATTTTTCACAGCAGGTGGGCGGCATCGGCACTCGGGGACCCGGAGAAAAACAACTCGAGGTGGACCGGCGTCTGGTGCAGAATAAAATAACCGATCTCAAGCGAAAACTCGCCAAAATCGAAAGCGGAAGAGTGCTCCAACGGGGAGGGAGAAGCTCCATATTCCAGGCGGCGCTGGTCGGGTACACCAATGTGGGAAAATCCTCCCTGCTCAACGCTCTCTGCGGAAGCTCCGTGCATGTGGAGAACAAGCTTTTTGCGACTCTCGACACCGCGACAAGGCGCGCCTGGATTCCTGGTGCGGGTAACATAGTCGTTTCGGACACCGTGGGGCTGCTCAGAAAACTTCCCCATCACCTGATCGCTTCCTTCAGAAGCACTCTGGGTGTAGTGAGCGAAGCCCAGCTCCTCCTGCTGGTGATGGATGCGACCAGTGCATGGATCGAACAGCAGATGGTAACCGTCGGGAAGGTGCTCGTGGACCTGGGGGCCGACCGGATCGATCGTATTCTGATTTTCAACAAGAGCGATCTGATCGAAGATCCTTTCGCGCGAAAAAGGCTTTCGCTCGCCTGGCCTGAAGCCCTTTTCGTGAGTGCGTTCAACAAGGACGACATCACAAGGCTTAAAGTTTCGATCGGGGAGGAGGTCCGGCATTTAATTGGTGAACGGCGCAAGAACGACCTTATCGTCCATGCCACGAAAACTTACGGCCGGAAAGAGGGCGCACACGATGAAGCATAAAAGAACGACCGTTTTTCACACCTGCCGCTGAGACGATCCATGAGCACGGCCGCATTTCTCGATCCGGAGCATTATGCGCCTATCCGTAACCTCGATCTTCGCGCGAAACTGATCGTGGAGGGCATGATCGCGGGACTGCACAAAAGTCCGTATCACGGCTTCAGCGCGGAGTTCCTCGAATACAGGCCATATCGTTCCGGAGAAGCCGCGCGGGCGATCGACTGGCGGAAGTATGCCAAGACCGATAGATCCTTTGTCCGCCTGTTCGAGGATGAAACGAACTGTCCCGTGCATATCCTTATCGATAAAAGCGCTTCCATGGCGTTCCGTTCAGAAGCCCTCATGAGCAAGTTCGAATATGCCCGGACCCTCGCTGCGTCGATCGCATGGATTCTCATCCGTCAGCGTGACGCAGTGGCTTTGGCCGTTTTCGACGAGAAGGTGGAGACTTATCTGCCGCCGCGTTCCACCAACCTGCAGCTCAAGAATATAATAGGAATACTCGATAAAACGGAAACAGGCGCCCCCACACGGTGCGGGAAATCGATCGAGCGGCTGGCGACCGGAATCAGACGCCGCGGAATGACCGTCGTCATATCGGATCTTTTCGATGATCCGGGTGCGATCATTCAGGGAATACGGCATCTGCGGTTCAAGCGCCAGGATATCCTGCTGCTCTGGGTTCTAGATCCCGGGGAGCGCAATTTTCCGGAAGACCGGTCCTACGTTCTGCAGGACATGGAAACCGGCGGCACGTTGCGTCTTGACGGCCACACAGCCGCCCGGTTTCAGCGCGACGGAATGGAACGGCACCGTGAGCTTATCGGGCGGGGATGCCGGGAACTCAAGGCCGATTTTTTCATTCTGCAGACCGACGAACCATTCGTCAGGGCGCTGATGCGTGTGGTGCAGACTCGACGGCGGTCGATGTGAACGTGCCCGGATTTCGCGAACCCTCGTTTCTGTGGGCTCTGCTTTTCCTCGGCCTGGTCCCGCTGATCCATCTGCTCAAACATCCGCGAACGGTTCGTCTGGATTTTTCCACACTGAGATTTTTCGATGATTCCACAGTGTCGGATAACCGCGCACGGCATTTGCGAAAGATTCTTCTTCTCCTCACAAGATTATTCCTGTCGGCTCTCGTCATCGTTCTTTTCGCCGGGCCGTTCGACAAAAGCGATCCGCTGAGCTTCCTCCACGATCCGGAATTCGACCTTTACTTATGGGTAGATCCGACTCCGAGCATGAGCTACCGGGAGAACGGCATTTCACGGGGCGAACTGGCGTACCGTCTGCTGGATTCGATTGCGCTCCTCCGTCACGGTTCAGGCCGCACGTTCATATACAGCCAGGAAACAAGGGAATTCCTGCCATTCACCGGTGAAATCGGATCGCCTTACCGTCACCGTTATTCGCCTGGATTACCAGATTTTTACCGCTCTTGCGTACGTGCGGCCCGGGAATCGAAAAGGCCGGTTATTCTTGTGGCGAGCGATTTTCAATCTTCCATTACCGGTCGGCTCGATTCCCTGTGGCGATCCGAACCGCTTCGCAAAGTTCCCGTGGTGGGAGTTCCTTTCATGCCGCGATCGCCATGGAACGGAACCGTCGCGGAAGTGCACATGCTGCCGGGTGAACAGACCGCGATAGAGTCGCGCCTCCTCGTGAGCGGGAACCGGCAGCTTAGGGGAGAACTGTTCGCGATGTTCGATCAGATCCGGTCACCACCGCAACGGCACATGTTTTCCGGTGCTGCGGACACATCCCTCATCGTGAGCGTGGGAAGAAACGTTCAATCGGGGTGGGGCAAGGTACTCTTTTCCGGATCGGATCCCCTTTCATTCGACGACACCTGCTGGTTCACGGCCGGAACGGGCGGGGCATGCTCTGTGCTGGTGATCGGCGGCGAACCTGAAAGCTATCCCCTGGCTGCCGCACTGAGGGTTTCCGGAGGGGAAAAGCGGCACGTCGAGTCTCGGTCGCCGGAGTCGATCAGTTTCCAGACATGCGGTTCGGCAGACGTGATCGTTCTTAACGGGTACCGCGACGCGCTTCCTCAAATCGAGCTTTTGAGAAGGGCGAGGGGGAAGAAAAAACAATCGTTCATCCTGGCTCCGGAAGTCGACGGGGGCGCGGCAAGGTACGCGGCCGAGAAACTGCTGGACGTGCCTCGGGGGAGTCTGGTGCCACATTCCGGGAAACCGCTCGGGATAAGCCTCCCGGATACGGTCTCCAGTCTCTGGCGTGGATTCCCGTCACTGCGGTGCTCCGGAATCAATATTTACGGATATTATACAGGGCTTGCAGGAATCCCCCTTCTCTCGCTGTCCAACGGTGAACCGCTTGCAGTGCGGCGCACCGACGGTTTCGGCCGGACGTGGTTCGTGCTCGCGACACCCCTCGGCATCACAGAAGCGAACAATTTCTGTGAAACGGGATTTTACGTGCCTTTTATCGACAGACTGGCAAGTACCGCTTTTGCGACGCTCGAAAACCGGTCCCAAACCTGGGTCGCGGGAGTTCCGGTCAGGAATCCTCTTTACGGCAAAGGCGACGCTCGCATGATCGACCTGCACGGTACGCTGATCGCGGATCTGGGTATGGAACCACGTATCGTTGTCGAGACTCCGGGGGTCTACAAGATCGTCCCCGGGAACGGCACTCCGTACTTTACAACGGTCGTTCCCGACAGTATGGAGAGCAGGCTCGTGTACGAATTCCCTGAAAAGCGGGAAGATGGCGGCAGGTGGCTGCTGATAGAGCCCCCGGAACTTATTGATTACATGAAGACAGGAAAAGGGCGGGCCGGCAGGTGGATCCCCTGGCTGACGTTAGGAATGCTGCTGCTCGGGGAGTTCGTTCTGCGCGGCCGCCGCAGGTAGCGGAATCGAGGCGCGTATCAACTGTGTTTTTTTCAATCAGTCCTTTCTCGTGCAGCGGGAGATAATCACGGCTCTTCGCCGGGTTTCCCGTCTCGTGACCGTGGTACTGGACATCACTCCCCATCCCGACGGGGCTCAGGCGCGTCGTGCCGCGGAAATCCTCCGGGAACGGAATTGCGGGATTCTCTTTACCGTCAACGAGTGGGGCATCGATAAGGAGGGAATCCTGCATGAATACCTTGAATCCGAGCGGATACTGCACGTCAACTGGTGCGTGGATGACCCCTTTTATGAAGAGGTGATGCGGGAGAAAAAATTCCGTTCCTCACCCCTGAGAATCGATTTCGTGTCGGATCGCGACTATGTGGCAGCGATGCGAAAAGCGGGATATCATGCGTTTTTTCTTCCGCTCGGAGCGGATCCCGGAACATTTCACCCCACCGGCAAACCGTTCGAACGTGACTGTGCGTTTGTGGGAAATTCCTATACGGCCCAGATAGAGGAATTTGTCGAAGGGTCGGAAAACCTTCTCGATTCGATGGCTCCGTTTCTCGCTAAATCGTTGAAACGGTACCTGCGCGATGCCTCCTTCGATATCGGGGAGGCGATCGAGTCCTTCATCGCCACACTTCGGCTGCCGAAAGGAGTCGGCAGACCCAAGGCGGCATTTATCGCCAAACATTTCGCGGGTTACCTTTTCAGAAAGCAGACCGTCGGGGGACTCTCGGCCGGTATCACCGGTTTCGAACTGTTCGGTGACGACGGATGGCTGACGGCGGCAAGGGGGACAAAGCTGTGTAAAGTGCGTTACGGCGAAGGACTTCGGGACGTCTACACTACAACCAGGGTAAACATAGATCTCAACCGTGTTGTGATCCGGAGCGGATTCACTCAGCGAGTCTTCGACGCTCTCGCGGCAGGATCGTTTCTTGTCACCAATGCAAAGCCGATCGTTTCCGAATTCTTCACGGAGGGTGGAACCGAGCCTGAAATCGTCACTTTCCGAAGCGCGGAAGAGCTTGGCGATCTGGTGCGTTATTATTGTCGTAACGATAAAGAAAGAGAGGCGATTGCAAAAAGGGGTATGCGAAAGGTGCTCGGGAACCACACGTATGACCATCGCATCGGAGAGCTATTCCGCGTAGTAGCCAGGGAACTGGACATCACAGTGAGATAATCCGGAGTTCCCGATAGTCACTGGTTTTTTCCTGAAAACGGGTGTATAATGAACATAAAAGATCGGATGCCTGAGGTGAGTCCCATACGATCCATCGAATGATACTTTGCGCGATCCGCTTTGTGAGAAGTCACCGCCGTTCCTGAAGCGCGGTCAACTGCCACCGCCCGTGCAGAGGCACGTTTTTCAGTATACCGCTGAGTCATCGCGTGGGGTACGGTATCGAGCATAACACCCGTAGGCATGCCCCTCGTGAATACAGAGATCCGCCCTGACCGGAGGAGACCGTTCGAGGTAAAACTGTCCGACCCGGGGCTATCCCCAATCAGCCGGGAGTTCGAGTGAAACGTAAGAAAATCCCCGGATTTTTCGGCGCTCACAACCAGGGCCCCCTCATTCTGCTTTTTTCTCCACGCGAACGGATGCGCGAAATACTCACGGTCGGTCTGGTACAATGTGAATTCCAGGTGATTCAGGCGAACACCTCGTATCTGGCGGGAATAAAAGCCAGTCAAATGCTGCCGAAAATGATAGTGGCGGACCTTTCATGCGAAAATCCCAAGGACGTCCTTCTTGCCGCACGGATTCAAAAATCGCTCAGAACCAGCGACATCGCTATACTTTTGATCGTACCGACCGTGCAGGATCCTTTCGTCGCGCGGGTGCTGGCCGAATTGCGGGATCAGCTCGCCGAAGATGAACAGGGAGGAATCGACACGATAAGGTATCCTTTCACGTTCACCGATCTTCTGGTCAAAATCCGTGCTCTGATAACTCAGGGAGACGAGCTGGTGGCGCGGCATATCGAAGCGGAGCTTTTCTCCAACCGGTCGGTATCTGACCGGTTGTTCGATATGAATATCGATATGAAC
>CAZGVZ010000047.1:0-9145 GCA_964529145.1 uncultured Fibrobacteraceae bacterium
GGTCCGAACGGCCCGATGTTCATGCCGGTCCTGACGGACCTCTGATTTCACCTCCGTTCTCCCGTGCTATAAACATGTCAGCCCTACGGGCTTGCCTATCAACGACGATGGCCTGCCTGGATCATCTATCGGGCGGGCGGGAGCGGTCAGACGCCGACCTTCCGACAAGCACTTTTCCGCGAAACGGTCCGGTACCTCGCAGAAGGGCTCCGCGAAGATCCACCCGGACGTCGGATGCATCGGTCAATAGTACGTCGCGGAAAAAGATCGCTTTGTACGTTTCGGCTCCCAGCGGGTTTATCTGCCTTGAAGGGTCCGCGTGCCTTGAAAGGGCGACATGGACGGGGTAGTCCCCGTTACATCCTCCCTCGCCCGCCGTTTGAAGGCTTCCTCCGGCAGGGTAACTCAACACACGTTCTTCGCTGTAGATGAAAACGAAACGATAGGTTCCGAAGAAAATCAGACAACTTCCGGAAGTTTCGAAAGCATCATCTCGCGATGATTTATGATCCGTCCATCCACGGTGAAGGTACCGTCGCCCCCGGCATGAATCGTACGCCGTTCTTTCCGGAGAGGATCGGTCCATGCCTGCACGGCATCAAGCACGAAAATGTTGTGTTTTCTTATGTGGGCCGCCACCCGGCATTCGATATTGGCCACGCACTCCCTTACGAGCGGCGCTCCGACCTCTTCCGCTTCGAGTGCAGTCAATCCGAACTTCACGAATTTTTCCGTATCCGCACCCGAACAGGTCCCGATACCGACCGCCTTACGTGACAAGTCCACAGTGGGAATGGCGATCACGCACTCCTTGTTCTTGATAAGGGCCTTATAGGAGTAATTCCATGGTCCGGTGCAGAGGGCGAAACGTGGAGTGAAATCCATTACCATGTGCCAGGTGATGGTCATGATATTGTTCTTTTGGCCCTCCGACGTGGTGACCAGTATCACCGGACCCGGTTCTAGAAGCATGAACGCTCTTTGCAGGGGCAATTTTTCCATGGCGCCTCCCGGCCGGCGGATTGGCTGATTTCATGTGTCGAAGGAGTACGGGACGAATTACCACAGGCTTGGAGCAGGCTTTTGATTCGCGTTTACGTTTATTCCATCCCGGATTCCGGAGTTGGACAGTGCATCCTGATCTCTTCTACATTCCAATATGTTTGAAAACGCCATACACGAGAAAAACGGGCCAGACGATCGCCTTGAGAAATCCGAGCACTCCCATCCAGAAACCGGCGGCATGGGAAATGAACCAGATCGCGGCGCCGATCAGCCCGAGCCCGTAGACCGCACCCGAGGGACAGGCGGCATTCCTGGTATGTTCCATGTACTCCTCCTTGAAAATAGTCCGAATCAGACGGCGGGTAACAACCGGCAGGTACTGTTTTTCCGGTTCAGGGTAGTCCACCGGGTTTTTAGTTCTCTTTGCCCGGTATTCCCCATGGGTCCCCTTCGTTCGGCAAATCCCGGAACGCTCTGTTTCAAAATAGATGACCTTCGATGAAGAATGCAAGCATCGGGAACAGCCGTAGAGGAGGTTGTCCTGAGATCGATGGAGAAACGCGGTATTCGACCTGGCGGACTCGCGAAGGACCGCGATAAAACGTGAATTCGTCAGGCCGTGGTCTGTTGACGGCATTTCGTCAGACAGAGCGTACGGCGGTTTCCCGTTCCACCGCGGCGCTCCTCACTCGATAATCGCGTCGACAAAGGCAGGGATCGCGATGTCTGCAGCAGCGACAGTGTCCCCTTTGCCCTCACCGAAGCGTATCGATGCTTTGGATAAATGCGACATTACGAGAATCGAAAACACAACGCTTGCGCTCTGTTTCCATGAGTTCCGCAAGCCTCTGGGCACGTTCAGTCTCATGATTTATGTACAGAAAAAAAGCCCCGGTCTTCACCGGGGCTTCCGATCAGGGATCATTCTACGATTGAAGCTATTCGACTTTGATCACCTTGACCCCATCCGCAGCGGTTCCGGCAGGTACATAACCGATCGAACTGGCATTGCCTTTTATAAAGGAGAGCATGTCGTCGGGGGTCTTCTTGACCTCGGGAGGAGTGCTCCCGCCTTTGATCTGCTGTGCAAGCCAGAATGATTTGTAGTCCGCAGTGCTCATCCGGACCGGTTTTTTTTACGGTTCTTTTTTTAGGAGAAGCATTGCATGGAGAGGTGGTTTTATGATCAACACTCAGTAATGTGCCCATAAACACGAAGGACACCGCATCCGAGGATACGGTGTTCTTCTTAAACTGTCCGCTGTTCCGGCCTTGATCAGTAATTCACGAGCCTTGCCGTATGTGCTCTGTTTCCGTATACCACTCTCACGAGAAGCATCCCGGTATGGGATACATGGCTTGGGAGCGTTATCTCCCGGCTTCCCTGCGGAATATTCCCGGATCCCAGGACTCGCCCTGAAACGGTCAGCAGCTCGATTCGTCCGGCTTCACGCGACGGAAGAGCGATACGGTATCCGCCTGCTTTACAGAAAACCTTGAGCGCGGTTTTTTCGACGGGTAAACGGGCCGGTGTCGTTCCCTTCGTGGTATTGTACCATGCCGGCGGCCAGGGACCTGTGTAAAGAGTCGCCCAGCCCTTGCCCGGATGAGTGAATTTGTATGTCTTGCCGCCGACGGAGATCGTCATGTCGGTCTGGCCGCCGGTGTTGGAGACTACGGTGGCGATGCCGCCGTCAGGATTAACGAAAGCCATGGCATTGCTGCCCCCACCCAGATAGGATGCGCCGGTATCCACGTATTGCGCGATGTGGCGCATCACGTAGTAGTAAGGAGTCACTTCAAGAAATTTGGCGGTACGATCGACTGCCAGCAATGCGTTCTGCGGCCACTGCAGGCTCCTGTTCAGGTTCAAACCCTTCGAGTCCAGCACCATGTTCCATGCACTATACAAGTGCACCCCTTCATCGATCCATTTTTTGAAAAGGTCCCAGCTTTCCTCGCCATAGGCGTGATTGTTGGGTGCCAAACCCTTCAGAAAGTTGTCACGGTTGGCATCTTCCCGGCCGGTCGCCAGTTTTCCCTGGTCTCCGAGCCAATAATAATTGCCGCACTGGTGCTCGGAGCAGAACACGAAGTAACCTTCAGTGGCATTGGCCTTCACCATAGTGACGTTATTCCACTGCAATCCCAATCCCTTGATGACATTCTTGACGTTCTGTCCCAGCTTTTGCTTCATGCCGTTCCAGTAGCCGGGAGCTGTAACGTTGTTGGAGAGGGTGCCGAACCAGATTTCGGTTCCCGGATGATCCTGTCCGAGTTTCGGAGCGAGGTATTCGGCTACGAATGTGCTGAGGTACTCGGGGTCGTCGACATCTTTACCGTCATGAGAATTGTATTTTCCCCAGCCGCAGGTCGGATATTCCCGGAGGTAGCCCGGTTCGTTCTGGGGACAAACGGCGTTTATCTCTATTCCTTCAGAAGTGTACGCCTGAATGAATTTGGAAAAATAGAGTGCATGAGCTTCGAACACCGTGGGTTCGTTGCGCATCAATCCGCCGTCAAAACCATCTCCCCCCGAGAGCGTATTTTTTTTCATCCATGGTGGAGGGGTCCAGGGGCTTGCCCAGAATTTGATGTCGGGCTTTACGGCCTGGGCGGCTTTGATGAATTTGATCAGGCATCCCTTGTCACGATTGATGGAAAAGTGCTGCATCGTGAAGTCGTCACCCGGCGCATCGTCCAGGGTATAGCGATCGAGTGCGTAGTCACTGGCCCCGATCGGGATTCTGCCCCATGGAAATCCTATTCCGTCCTTTTTGTCGAACAACAGCCGTATCGCCCGGTCGCGTTCGGCCGAATCAAGCACCCCAAGTGCATCCCAACCCGCCTCGTTGAAACAACCGGCGAATCCATGCCACTTCTGCTTCTTCTGATTGCCGATCGTCACTGTGGCGCTGCCGCTCCCCTCGGTGACCGCGGCCGGTTTCCAGTAATTGCCCTTGCTCGACACGATCGCGAAGGCGGTGTCTCCGGCCAGTGCCGTCGTACCTGCACCGAGGGACAGGATTAGAGAGAGACCGGCGATTGATACCGAGGCTTTCTCGATGGACCTTTTGGTCAAAGAAAGAACTCCTTTGAGCATTCTTCCTCCCTTGAAGTGAATAAATTTAAGGTTCTATTCTTTTAGTATCATTTTACAAGTTTAATGTATCCAAATATGAAAAACAGGCGGCCGGCATACCCCGGTACCCGCTTAATGCATAGAATAATATAAGCCGAAGGTGATAAAAATGTTCAGGAATCAACACTATAGTATGCAGGTTCCTCTAC
Source organism: uncultured Fibrobacteraceae bacterium (assembly GCA_964529145.1). Taxonomy (GTDB): domain Bacteria; phylum Fibrobacterota; class Chitinivibrionia; order Chitinivibrionales; family Chitinispirillaceae; genus JAFGNB01. Next base: position 4,297 of record CAZGVZ010000047.1, read on the forward strand.
ATCTCCCCGTTTGGAGCCTGCCTGAAGGTGATAACACCGGCTTTAAAATACAATATAATCCATAAGAAAGCCGGAAAAAAGCTTCTCCAGGGCGGATGGGGAACACGGAGAGGGTTAGCAGGACTATCGAGGAGCCAATTCGAAAAAGTGAATATCTTTCTCCCGGTAAATTTCTTCACATTTTATCCGGTTCCTTTTGAAAGCCCGGAACACCGCCCGTATCCGCGAAAGCCCGAGTTCCTCCCCGGTCAGGACTAGAAGCTTCGGACGAAAGCGCCGAATCACCATGGGAACGTGCGTCGAGTCGAAGAACTCGTGCATGCCGACGCAAAGGTAGGGAGTAAGGAAATTGAGTTGCGCCATCACACCCGCGCAGTACACAGAATCATCGCCCAGATTATCCGAAAGCAGCCGTGTGTACCCGGAAATGGCCGCAGGGTCGTACCGCGGGGAGGAGGGGAGTGTCCGTTCGTAGTAGCGGTGCGGATTGATTACCGGAAGGACCAGAATGAAAGCGAGGAGTGGAGATGCCAGGCTGCGCAGCGGACCGGGAAAACGCGAACAGAGAAGTGTGAGACCGGACGAGAGCGTCGCTATGCCGTACATGTATATCCAGGGAAGGAACGAGCACAGGTAGCGCACACCGGCCCAGCTGTAGTTGTAAGCGACATATCCGCATGCGAGGAGTGTCAGGCAGATGCCGGTGACGATCATCGGGGAGTACCTTCTCCGGAAAAGAACGGTCCCGGCCACGAACCCTGCGAGTGGTACGACCTCGAGGCCGTGCTCGAAGAAGTGGAGCGCGGAGAAGAGGTGCGCCATACCGATTGCCGTGGCTTTGAGTAGATGAAAGATTCCATATTTGGTGATGAATTCGCTCATCCTGAGCGTAAGCGGATCTGAGGCGCCCGCCCTGAGAAGGCCCGCGCCGGTGGCGATGTGAAAAGGATTGCCGAAATGGACAGCGGTTCTGACGAGCCATGGAATCATGAACATCAAGGTTACTGCTAAGGCCGTAAGTATAGCCTTGCGGTTTCTGAACATCTCTCCATAATTCCGGCCATAGAGAAAAAGCAGCCCGCCGGCCATGAGGATTCCATTCGGACGGACAAGATAGAAAATCCCGAGCAGTGCCCCCATGATCAGGGGATATCCCGGTTTTCGAAGGGGACCGCACTCGGCCCACCCGACGATGAGCCCGAGCCAGCACCCCGAAAGCGCCTCCACGTAGACCCTGGAGTTCCAGTATAGCTGAAGGAGCGAAACCGAAGCGAGGAGCATGGCCGTACATGCGGTACCGGATCCGAATCGTTTTCTGCCGACAAGGTACACGAGCAGTATGAGTACAAGGTGCAGAACTCCGACAGTCCACAACCCCGCGGTGTATGATGTGCCGAATACCTTGAAGACCGCCGCGAGCAGCAGAGTGAATACAGGATACCTGAAGTCGTCGGGCCGGGGCAGGTCGGGGTGGGAAAGAAAAGGGTGTTCGAGCCATCTCGTGGTGAATCCGTTACCAACCGCCAGCTGTGCGGCCACGCTCATCCACGATCCTTCGTCACCCGAGGGAAACCGGGCGACATGTATGCGTTCCTGCACGAAATGAAACGAGAGAAGAAATATAGCCGAAACCGCGGCCGCTTCGCCGATCTTGCGGGGAGAGATTCGGAAAATGATGATCTGACTCCTTTAACGTACGCAGGATGCGCTACCCATCGAGGAGTATTCATTATACAATGGGGGAAAATTGATGTGAAGGTGCGGCTGTCATCAAGTTATGGCGTATTCATCGTTTTTTGAATCTTGAACCGTCATTCAAAGATACCGGCTTTCTGCGGGCGGAAGCTCCGGTCCCGGTCCGGGAAACGGCAGGAGATCCCCTGTGGCCGCTTTGAGGGAATCTTTGATGAGAGATAATGCCATGCACATCCTCCATATTGTTCCCAATCCGTTCTACCTGCAGCGCGGAGGGATTCTGCGGGCGGCTGAGCAGATTGTCATGGCGCAGAGGAGCGGGTACAGCTGCAGTGTGGTCTGTTATCACCTTGGAGAGCCCTTCGGTGATGTTCCGATACGTAGAATCGTACGGATTCCCTGGTACAGGAAACTCACTCCCGGAGCGACGGTGCACAGGCTGTACCTCGACCTGCTGCTTGCGGCCACGCTGTTTTCCGGAGGGGAGCGACATCGTCCGGATCTTATCCATGCGCATCTGCACGAGGGGGGATTCGCGGGCCTGCCGTTCTCACGCGTAAAAGGCATTCCACTGCTCCTCGATCTCGAAGGAAGCCTGAGTGGTGAGCTTCAAGCATACCGGTTCCCGGGAGTGCGCCTCTTCAGACGGATCGAGCGCCTGCTCAACCGGCATGCCGATCTGGTCGTCACCAGTTCAGCGATACTCAGGGGCGAGGTGGAACGAGGTGGTACATTACGGAGAAGAGTACAGGTGCTCCATGATGCGATCGATACCGGACGGTTCGACATGCATGGATCTAAGGACCGCGTCAGACTTGAACGGTTCGGAATCCCCGCGGATGCCGGAGTGATCGCGTATCTGGGCACGCTTGATCGATTACAGGGAATCGACCGCCTTGCCGATATAGCACCGATTTTGCAGGAAAGATTCCCCACACTGCGTTTTTTGATCATGGGGGGGCCCGGTGAGGCCCGGTGGAAGGAGCTTTTTCACGAAAACGGTGTTCGTAACTGTATTTTTACCGGTGCCGTAACACGCGAGGAAGCGTGGGATTTGCTCGTACGAGCCGATGCTGCGGTATCACTCAAGCGTTCTGGAAGTTTTCAGGCGAATGGAAAGCTGATCGATTACATGGCGGCGGGCCTCCCGGTTATCTGCTATGATACACCGGGTAACATGGAATTGCTGGGAGATGCGGGCTGCTATGCCGCCGAAGGAGATATGAACGGAATTGTACGGATCACCGTGGAATTGCTGGAAGACAGGGAGAAAAGGAGAAGCATAGGCGCGGCGATGAGAAACAGGGCGCAAGAATCATTTTCTACGGATCGCCGGGCCCCGGAACTTCTGGAAATCTATGAATCGTTGATCACGGCTCCGGGTAAGCGAGGAGGCATCCGATGAGCAATGCGCATTATCAGGACAGAATCAGCCCGAGAAGCTTCTTAATGTAGCAGTAAGAATGTGTCGAGGTACTGCCTACCTCTCGTTCATTCTCATGAGTCCCCGCGTGCTTCCTTGCGCGAACGAGATGATCGAGGCGATGTCCGGATTGCCCGGAAACTCATTCCGAAGGCGGGCAATCGAATCACCGAGCGTAAGGCTCTCCCGGAAAAGTATCTTGAAGGCGCGCCTGATGTCGCGCTTCCGTTCCTCTGTAAAACCATGTCTTTCCAGTCCGATTTTATTTATATCGACAATGCGCACGGGTGAGGCGCCGGTCAGTGCGAACGGCAATACGTCCTGATGCACGTAGGATGTCGCCTGAATGAACGCGTAATCCCCTATATGAGTGAATTGATGGAACGAGCAGACACCGCCGATGGTGACGTGATCGCCGATCTCCACGTGCCCGGCCATGGCAAGAGAGTTGGAAATGGTCACGTCGTTACCGATTATGCAATCATGCGCGACATGGCAATAGGCCATGATCCAGCAGTCGTCACCGATTCTGGTTTCTCCACGCGCGGCGGAACCGCGGTTGATGGTGACATATTCGCGTATAAGCGTGTTTTTTCCGATCACCGTATGGGGTTTTTCGCCGGTATATTTTTTGTCCTGAGGAATAAGCCCGATGGCCGCGCCGCTGAACACCCTGCATCTTTCGTCCAGCCGCGTTCCTTCCCCGATGATCGCGTGAGCTCCGATTTCGCAGCGGTCCCCGATGACCACATCGGACTCGATGACCGCATAAGGACCGATTTTTACCCCGACGCCTATTTCGGTACCCGGTTCAATGACCGCGGTCGGATGAATGGAACTGTTCACAATCGAACCCTCCATACAGTCACTTCCCGTACATTGCGAGCATCTCCGCCTCGCACACGAGTTTTTCACCGATATAACACTTTCCCTCGAAAACTCCGGTTCCCCGCCGGTATTTTTTCATACTGATTTCCATAATCAGGACATCACCTGGCCTGACGACACCTCTGAACCGGGCTTTGTCGATGCCGAGGAAGAGCACGTTTGCCGGGCCCTCTCCCTTTGCGCCGTAAAGACCCATGATCGCTCCGGCCTGGGCCATAGCCTCTATCATCAGGACTCCCGGCAGTGTCGGATTTCCCGGAAAGTGACCGTTGAAGAAATTGTCGTTGAAAGAGACGTTTTTCGTGGCACGGATGAATTTATCAGGTATTATCTCCTGGACACTGTCGACAAGAAGAAACGGGTAGCGGTGCGGCAGTATGTCGAGTATGTCCTGGTGGGTCAGGGCGATTCCTTTTCCGCCGGCCGGAGTGTCGACGGGAATCTTCAACTGGTTGACCGCTTCCCTGATTTTTTTCGCTCCCGCGATATTCGCCGCGTGACCGGTTCGGGCGCCGATAATGTGGGCTTTGAGAGGCTTTCCGAGCAGGTAAAAATCGCCGATCAGATCGAGCGCCTTGTGACGGCATGGCTCGTTCCAGAATCTCAGTTGCGTGTTGTTCAAAAACCCGTTCTGACCTGCTTCGACCGGACCCTTATAGGCGAAAAGCCGCCGGATATACGCGATGTGCTCCTGTGTGAGATCAACATCCTGCACGACGAGCGCGCTGTCGAGCGAGCCTCCCTTGATCAGCCCCTGCTCGCGTAGTTTTTCGATTTCGGACAGAAAACAGAAGGTCCGTGAAGGCGCGAAGTCGTTTTCGAAGTCTTCGAGAGAAAAAAGCG
>CAZGVZ010000047.1:9155-11167 GCA_964529145.1 uncultured Fibrobacteraceae bacterium
TCTCGAGCGTACAGCGGAAATGATCGAGTGGGAAAATGCCCAGGGCCACGTCGCCGTTGACGTACATGAGCGGTTCGGTGATGGTGATGTATTCGCGCTCGGCGTTCTGTTCCACGACGCCCGCCTGATGGATTGCCTTGACGAACGGCGTCGCGCTGCCGTCCATGTTGGGTACCTCCTGCGCCTCTACCTCCACGCGGCAGTTGTCGATATGCATACCGTTGAATGCGGCCATGACGTGCTCGATCGAATCGACGCGGTGCTCTCCGTTTCCTATCGTGGTGCTGCGGGCGAGGTCGACGACATTATCGATATCCGCGAGAATTTCCGGCCGGGATCCGAGATCGGCACGGACGAAACGGATTCCGTAGTGTTCGGGAGCCGGGTTGAACGTCAGCTTCGCGGAAACCCCGGTGTGCAGGCCGACACCCGTTATCGAGACGCATTTACCGATAGTATGTTGCATTTCCATAGTGCGCTGTGAGGGCCCTTTCCGTGCCCCGTACCGCTACGAGGAGTGATGTTTCGACTGCAGTGAGTCCACTTGTTTTTTCAGCTGCTTGAAATCCTTGAGAAGTTGCGGAAGTTGTTGTTCCGCGGCTTCGATGCGGCGCATGGTCATGAGATCGCGACCGGGATAGCCGGTCACTTTGGCTCCAGGGTCCACCGATTTGGAGATACCCGCTTTCGCGCCGACGAAGGCGTCATCGCCGATTTCGATATGGCCAACGAAGCCTGCCTGGCCGCCGATGATGACACGCCTGCCCACCCTGGTGCTGCCGGATATGCCGGTCTGAGCCGCCATGGCTGAGTGCTCGCCCACGGTGACGTTATGTGCAATGTGGATGAGATTGTCGAGCTTTACTCCCCTGCCGATGACCGTCGGGGAAAAATTGCCGCGGTCGATGGTCGTGTTCGCGCCGATTTCTGCATCGTCGTGAATCACGACATTGCCGAACGCCGGAATACGGACGAACGTGCCGTCTTTCTCACGGGCGTTTCCGAACCCGTCGCTTCCGATCACTGCTCCGGATTGAACTATCACCCGGTCGCCGACCGAGCATCCATGGCGGATCACAGCTCCGGAATCGATACGGCAATCTCTGCCGATCGTGCATCCCTTCTCAATAACGCATCTCGCCGCGATGCGGGTTCCCCCGCCGATCGTTACCCCTGGTCCGATCACGGATCCCGGGCCCACTGAAACGGTTTCATGTAGGACGACGCCCGGATCGACGACCGCCGATCCCGCGATTCCCCATCCGAACTGCGGGGTGCGGTCCTCATATGCCTGGGCGATTTTAGCGTACCCCACATATGGATCATCGACCTCCAGGCACACTTTACCGCGGATTCGGGTTCCACGTTTGACAATCACGAACCCGCACCGGCCGGATTCGACGGCCGGACCGAACCTCGGATCGGACAGAAACACGATGTCCCGCTCCCCGGCCTGATCGGGGGGGCGCAACGCGTCGATTTCGATATCCGGAGCACCCGGCGGCATGGGAATGCCGAGAAGCGCGACGATTTTCGAAAGGAGCACGATTATTTTTCCTTGTTCAGTGCCTCGAGAACCCGCTGATTGAGATCGTACGCCTTTTTGGCGAAAACGATGCCGCCCGAGCGCGCATCGAAAATATAGTCGTAGTTTTCGTCCTTGGCGATCTTCTCGATGATGCGATTTATCTTCTCGATGATCGGTTTCGTGAGTTCCTCGTTTTTCACGAGCGCTTCGCCCTTCTGACCGAATTTGTCCTGCAGGAATTTCTGATACTGAACCATTTTCTGGTTGAGGGAGTCCTCGAGCACCTTTTTGCGTTCGTTGCTCAACAGCAGGCTCTGTTTGTCGATCTGTTCCTTGAGATCCTTGATTTCCTGCTGCTTCTTCGACGCATCCTGTTCCCAGACCGCGACTTCCTTGTTGAACTTGTCCTGAGCGGCTTTGGTGCCTTCGTACTCGGCAAAGATGGCTTCGGAATTGATGTAACCGAGTTTGAGCTCGGCGTAAG
>CAZGVZ010000047.1:11177-13572 GCA_964529145.1 uncultured Fibrobacteraceae bacterium
GTGTTGACATTCCACCCGCTTCGTGCGGAAGCGCATGCCGCAAAAGCGGTTGGAAATCCTTAAAAACCACGGTTCATCATGAAATCGACTTTGAATCCGTTCGGTTTGGATTTGAAACCCTCGGGCGTGGGATCGTCGAGTCCCCAGCCGAAATCCACACCCATGAGCCCGAGCATGGGGATATTGATTCTTATTCCCACTCCGACTGATTTGTAGAGGTCGAACGGATTGATTTGAGAAAATCCGGCCCATGTGTTTCCCGCATCCGCGAAAACACCAAGATAGAGCTGCTGATCGAGCAGCGGATAACGCAGTTCGAGAGTGGTGGCGAGCATGGCGAGCCCGTTTTCGGGATGGCCGTAGTCGCGGCTCCCGCTTCCCGACAAACCCCCGAATTCCAGGTCGTCGTAGCCGCGCAGGTCCGCATCGGCCCAGTATACGCCGCCCAGTTTGAAGAGGTCGTATTGCGAAATTTTTACGGATCCCTTCCCAGGCCATGTGATAAGGCCCAGAGTCGATCGTGACCCGAGAACGAGCTTGAATGGAAGCGGAAAGTAGTGCTCGTATCCCAGGACTCCCTTGATATACCGGTAATCTCCGCCCAATCCCGCGATCTGTGGAGATATGGTCAGCTTCGAACCTTCTGTAGGAAACATCGGCATATCGAGATCGTAGCGGGTCAGCGAGAACTCGAGACGGCTGAGAAAACCCTCCCGTTCCACCCTGAGACCGTACTCGGGAATATGAGCTACAATCGGAGCGTAACCGTTCTCGTAACTGAACCGGTAGGCGCCCTCGAGCTGAAAGTGGTCGTCGGGCCATTTCATTCTCGAGAGCCCTGAGCCCAGCTCGAAACCCCAGGATTTGTTCGCGTAGTAGCTGTAGTATTGACTGTTGCGGTAAAAGAGGCTGCCCCTGAGCATGATCGGCCGGTCGAACGCCCAAGGTTCCGTAAAGCTGAGATTGAAATTCTTGTAGTCCTTGCCGTACTCGACTCCGACCCCGAGCGTCTGTCCGGCACCCCTGAAATTGGGAATGGATGTGGAGAATGTGCCGATGAAGCCGTTGTATCCGCTGTACGCCGCCCCCACCTGCAGCTGCCCGATATTGTCCTTTTCGGTTATATCGAACACCAGGTCGATGGTCCCATCCTCGTTGGGAATGAGATCCGGTCGTACGTCTGTGAAAAAATTGAGCGCGAGTATCTTCTGACGGCTGCGCATCATGAGCGACTGCTTGTATTTTTTGCCCGGGAGAAGGTCGATTTCCCTTCTGACAACCTTCTCCATGGTTTTGGTGTTGCTTCGCACGTCGATTTTCCGGACGATGGCGGAACGGCCTTCATGGATGTCGAAGGTGACGTCGATCGTGTCGCCACGGTAACCGCGCTGCTCCTCCACCTGGACCCAGAGATAACCCTCCTCCCGGTAGACGTTCTCGACCAGGTATTTCGAGAGTTCGAACCGGCTTTTCTGGAACGGCTTGCCGTACTTTAACGCGACCTTCGACTGGAGCGAGTCTGTCGGGATCACTTTGTTACCGGTGAAGAAGAAGTTGCCCGCGTAGTACTTTTTTCCCTCTTCGACCGTGATTTCGATCATGAGATCCTTTTTCGAATCCGCGTACCAAACGCTGTCCTTGATTACCGATGCATCGAGATAGCCGAGGTCGTTATAGAAGAGAATGAGCGTGTCGAGATGACTCCGGAATGTCTCGTAATTGAACTCCCCGGATCGCCACCATCTGCTTTCCTTGGTTTTCAGCTTGCGGGCGAGCTTGGACTCCTTGACCTCGCGGTTGCCTTTGAAAACGATGCTCTTTATGCGGACGCGCGGCCCTTCCCTGATCGACAATTTCAGGATGACATTCCCGGGAACCTTGGTCGGAATCAGCTCAGGGGTTATTTCGGCCAGGTTGTAACCTTTCTCCTCATAGAGCGCGAGGATTCGCTGCTTCTCATCGAATACAGCGGCATCTGTGAGTATCTGGCCGCGTTTCACGGTCGTCTTTTCCTCGAAATCCTTTTTTTTGATCTTTTTGTTGCCATGGTATTCGACCATGTCGACTATAGGAAACTCTTCGACCCTGAGCCGCAGCGATGCCGAGGAGTCGGTCTCCCTGATGACGAAGAAATCGATCTTTCGGAACAGCCCGAGTTCGTGGAGGCGTTTGAGAGCTTCCTGGATGTCCGATGTGGAAAATTGCCTGCCTTCCGGGAGCGCGGCGGAGTTCCTGACCGCGCGGTCGGAGTTGATCGACAATCCATCGATGACCAGGGTATCGAGAATCCTGGCGTGAGCGGTGCCGAAAAACAGCGATGTCACGCATAAAAAAAGACCGAAACGTACTATCATGGACCTACCTTTACATTTCATTTCGTTTATATTGCATCTCC
>CAZGVZ010000048.1:0-13557 GCA_964529145.1 uncultured Fibrobacteraceae bacterium
AAGAGTATATCGTATCAAGCAGTAAGAGATAGTATAAAATCTAGTGAAGAAGCTCTAAATCAATTTGAAGAAAAAATAAGAATGTTTAAAATTAAACAAGAAATACTTGATTTAAAAGAATTTATATTAAAAAATGAAATTGGAATAGATAGTGTAAAAGATAAAATTATAAATAAAATTGATAAGATAAGTGAGGTTGAAAGTGATGTTTGAGAGTCTTTCAGATAAACTTCAAAACATAGTAAAAAAAATCAAAGGTGAAGCCCGTATAGATGAAAAAACATTGAAAGAAATGTTAAGGGAAATAAAACTTGCACTTTTAGAAGCAGATGTTAACTATTTAGTTGTAAAAGAATTTGTATCTAATATTGAACAGAAAGCTTTAGGTGCTAATGTTTTAGAATCTTTAACACCGGGACAACAGGTTGTAAAAATTGTAAAAGATGAACTTGTTTCACTTTTAGGAGATAGTTCTTCAAAAATAAATATTGCTAAAAATCCTCCAACAATAATAATGCTTGTAGGACTTCAAGGTAGTGGTAAAACAACACTTTGTGGAAAACTTAGTAATTATTTAAGAAAAGAAGGAGACGCTTCCTGGCTGTACGGCCGTACAAGCTACTCTTTCAGGGGGCATGACGATCCCGATGTAATGGTTTCCACTCTTGTCTTGAGCGATCCTGCCGATAACAAAGACTATGGTTTCATGAATATGGTATACTTTACACTTGATTCAATGAAAATACGGTCTTCGGATTTCGATATGACGGACTGTATCCGGGGAGAGCTCGAATGGCTCGTTTATTATGGAATCATCGAAATAAATCGAATGGAAAGAGAACTGATCGAAGCGGCGTTTTCCGCGTTGCTATCGAGATTCGAAGAAAGAAAAACCGTCAGCTTTTTCTATTGGACCAAACAGGATACGCTGCTCAACAACGCGGCGATCATTGATTCCGGCGGTACGGTTCTCGAAGCGGATTGCTTCCAGAATGACGCCGAAGTCATTTTACCGCCGGAGCCTCTCGAAATTTCCGTCAAGGTGGTTCCGAATACGACTTTTAAGGACATGCATGCTGGAGGGTGGGATATCGAGCCTCGAAGCGGTAACCTGCAAATCCTGGATATCCAGGGTCGGGCGTGTCATCGCGGACGTCATGATGCATCCGGCAGAGCCGCCTCGCGGGTCATTATCGGTTTCGACCGGAATACCGGTTCGGTGTCAAGGATCCTGTCGTTCTTGGATCAGCGGTGAGCGGGAATTCCAAAAAGCTTTCCTTACGCCGCTCAAGTCCGGAAGTGATCGATCGATTACCTGCCTCGGGGCCCATGCCTGTCATCTCTTGACCTTACGATCAGGGACAACCGCTTTCCCGGGCAGTACCTTCCCGATCTTTACGGTCCGGATGCGGGACATGGTCCCAAAAACCACGAGAAAGAGCACCTCGAAGATCGCATATCCGAAAAGCACTTTCGCTCCCGATGCGGTGAAGCCGTATGAGTGCAAGCCTGTTCCGAGAAGATTGACTCCTATCCAGGCGCACATGACGAGAATCGCTCCGATGACCGAGCCTATAGCCATTCCGAAGTCGCCGATAAGATGAGCGGGCCTCATATGGAAAATTATCATGCTCCACAGGATAATAAGCAACGCTCCGTTCTCTTTGGGATCCCACCCCCAGAATCGTCCCCAGGCCTGATCGGCCCACATACCTCCGGTGATCGTGCCGATTACGGTAAAAAGCAGTCCAAACGCGAAAACACCGTAGATTGTCCGTGCGGAATCTTTGAGGCCGGACTTGTTTTGCGGAAAAAAAACACGCTGAACAAGGTAGATATGGCCAATGAACCCTGCGCCAAGGCAGCCTGCATACCCGAGAGCGATGGTTATGATATGGGTGGTGAGCCAAAAACCGGAATCCAGGATGGCGGCGAGCATTCCCAGCGTGTCGCCGTCGGCAGCGTACCTTCCGGATGTATGGAACAGAATGAATCCCGCAAACGAGGCGGTGAGAAGGCCTGTCGTACGGATACCGGCGAACACAAGTACCATTCCGAGGGTCACCGTCGTCCAGCCGACAAAGATGAACATTTCATAAAGGTTGGTCACAGGGGGGTGATGCATGATCATGATACGAAGAATGATTCCTATCGTACTGAAGATCCATGCCCCAATCGTACCTGCGGTGCCGGAAAGGAAAAAAAAACGCCGATTGGAAAAAAGTGAGATAAAAGCGAGAACTGCGGAGATTCCGAGAAGAATTTTCGCGGCCGGGAAAACATTGAGCCGATTATACAGAAGTTCCGGCGACGTATCGGGAATAGGGTGATCAAGCTTGACTGCCCGGACGGCGGTGTTGAATGAGCCTACGGCATCATCGAGCGCCTTCTGGTTTCGGGTCTTGTATGCCTCTCTCAATTTGCACAGGGCCTGAATCGCAGGGCTCTTCACGGATTCACTGCGGAAAGAACCGATATGGCCCCATGGACTGTACCATTTCTCTCCATCGTTACCGGAAACGGGAATGAGGTGGGGGGGAGGGTTTCCGACCTCTTTGTGAACTTCGAACATCCGTTGCGCAAGGGATACGACCGCCCGGTCGGCCGCGCTCAGGCTATCGGTATGGGACTTTTGAATTTCCATCATACGTTTGGTCAAAAAACCGCTTTGACCGAGCAGGTCAAAAAATGACGGAGCGCGGTTCCTGTCCGAAAGGATCGCGGGAAAACCGGAAATGGAATCCGAGAGAGCCGGATGAAAATCGCGGTTTTCATCAAGAAAGCTGAATGTCGCGGCGAGAGTACGGTATTCGTAAACATTGGAATAGAGGCGGATTATTTCCTTGTCAAACACCGAGCGATTTTTGGACTCGGTTTTGAGGGCGCGTTCATGATGGCGCTCGATCGATTCCGCCGCGCGGGAAAGCTCCGCGAACGAGTACCTTCTTTTACTCTTCGGGGACAAGCCGAGCGTGGCTGCGATATCGGGATTGTTGATGAGGAAAACAGGGTCATAGTCGCCGCGGACAGGGTCGAACAATACCCTGGAGAACCATTCGAGCGCCGAAAGATCATGGAGACACCGCTTTCCCGAGAATTGCAGTAATTTGTTACGGGCATAGGTATCCAGCGGTTTTCTTCTTCCGTTTTCGAGTACGGTGATGCCGCCGATCGAACCAACGGAAAGTCCCGGCCGAGCAGGCTTTGGAGAAGGGCCGGCGACGAGCGCAAGCGAAAAGCCAAGCATGAGGATTACGGAGGAGTGCAATAAAAATCCGATCGGAAGACTGTCGCCCGTGCCGCTGTGTGTTGGCCCCATGATCATCCGCTTCAGGCCTTTACACGGAAAAAAACGGCGGAAAGCCATGGTTTTACACGGCAAATGCGGCGCGGTGCCGGATGAGACTCCTTCTTCCATCCGGGTAATCGCCTCTCGACGGAGGATTCCATCTTCATGCCGCGGCGGTTTTTTCAGCATTCCGTTTGCCTCGTATCGATGAGATTTCATGGCACATTTTGACGAAAAAATGGAGAAAGAGTCCGGTGATGATGATGAAGCTCGCGACATGGGGGAGATACCGTAAGGGGTTTTTGACAATTGCGAGAGTGGACGAATATCCGCCTTCCTGCTCCATATATCCCGACTGGTAGAAGGTGATATCCCCGTATCGGAACGGACGGTTCATCTCGATCGACACTTCTCGATCCAGGTTTTTTCCGAAAAGCCTCAAACGGCTCCGGAAACTTTTGGCATTGTCGGTTCCCGGATGCCACTGCACCTCGAAACGGGTGAGCTCAATGCGCATGGGCAGGTCGATTCGGAGCGGTTGGAGCGAAATATCCAACGTATCGGTCCCCAGCAGGAAAGATGAGGGGTATTCCATACCGGCATATACGTAAAGGGTTTCAGGCGCGTTTTTTTCACCGGTGATATCGAACGAGAATGCGATTCCTGGAAAATTTCTTCCATTTTCCATATCAGGCTTGAGTTCCCGGAGACCGACAATACGCCTGTCACCCCGATCGTGCAACTTTGCGGAACAGTTGTGGTACATTTTTAAGATGCGGAGCCTAGCAGTCGATTTATCCAGGACGATACGTGTGCCGTTTCTCAGCTTTTTCAAATGATAGAGTTGTTGTCTGGGAGCCGGAACCCCGTTCTTCAGACCGCGGGTCCCGATGACGATCTGCCAGGTTGTATAATCGTACACTTCAGACGTCGATTGTTTTTCCGAGAGCCTGACCGCAGCCTCGCTCGTGAAATATGAAGCGACTGCCGAACCGAGTGTGAGTACGACCACCCCGAGATGAAGCACGATGAGTCCGATGGTCCTGATATTGAGGGGCCGTTTATGGAAAGCTGCGGTCAGGAGATTGATCGAGAGCAGGGTAATTATCGTCCTTAAGGCCGGAAAAGGGATGATTCCGCCGATAAACACCAGCCATGCATTGAAAAAGCGGTCCTTGGCGGCATAGATTCCATGATCGATCTGGTAAAACGTTCCCCAGACGACGAGGATGGCGAGAACGAGTAACGCGATCACCGTAAATCGCAGCGAGGAGAGAATTCCCAAGACCGGGAAGCGAAACATTCTTGTTTTCATGAGTGAACCAATACAACGGCGAGATGGTGGATTCAGATGTATCCTTTACCTGCATTTGTTGAAAGGACGCCTGTTCCGGAACCGCGGGTCAGGGGCCGTCGGCCAGAGTACGATCCGGGGTCTGGAGTTATTTGATGGCATCATCTATGGAGAATCCCGGAACAGCGACATGAGGGACACCCCTTCGAGATAAAAATCATCGAGGGTCACATGGAGTGAATCCGAATGGCCGTTTTCAGCGGGTGAAAACTGAAACTCGATGCGGATGACGTTTTTCGAGACCGATTTCCAGGGATAAACGGATTCATATGTTTCCAAGGAAAGCATCCGGAGAGAATCCGCAGGAATATCATATGTTTTCATGCTGTCGGCCAATGTTAATAAATAAGTGTAATGATCGACGTATGATATGTTGTCCAGTCTTTCGGTTTCGAACCGTACTCTCATCCTGCCCTCTCCTGAAGCGCGGAACGAGAATCCCGTCATCGGGGAAAGATCGATCCCCTCTTTCCTGAGCGGCCGCAGTGAAAATCCGGCAACCGCGTTGGCGAAATAGGAATCATCAAGCACTGTCGAAAAGGTAAATGCCTTTCCTCCATTCCCGTCGTCGGTGGAATCGTGATAGATGCGCGATCGGGCAAGTATTTTCGACTTGTCCCGGACCCAGAGTGCGAGATCCGGATCCCAGCGGTAATAGAGGGAATCTGAAAGCACATACCATCCGAGTCCGGGAACGATTCCTCCCAGAGAGGTTGGACCCACGCCATTTTCGAAATCGTCGATGAGTATCCGGTCTTCGGTCGACGGCAGCACACGGCCCGATTGCGTCGAACCCGCTTCGAGGGTTAGTGATAACCTTCCGGTGATTTCCGGCAGGTTGATTCCATTCATGCCGAGCGCAACGTAGGATCCGGCCGCGACCTTCTCAAAGGAAAAGATCCCTCCTCCGGTGACCGATGATTCGTAATTTGTTCCTGCCAGGAGGACCCGGGTGGTCGACGAGAGTGATTCGCAGGAACCGGAGCATACGGCATAGCTCTGAAGGTGAACCGAATCGATCGATTCTCCACTGCAGCCTGATTGGGGTACCCTCAGCAGCGCTCCTCCCTTCTCGTGATCGACCTGAAGGTTTATGTATCTTGCGCTGGATGGATATTTCAACGTGATCCGGCCTTTATCGTCCGCGACCGCCTGCATTACCACAGGAGAACTTCCCCTGTGTACGCTGTCGATCCACCATCTGGCTTCGATCAGTTTTGCCACAGCTCCGGCAGCCGGTTGCCCGTCCGGGAGAATCGCGTAGGTATTTATGGTTTCCGTACCGGTGCCGCCGCACATGTCTCCACAGGGGTTGGTGCACGACAGCCACAAAGTGCACACTCCGGTAAACGTCATAAGGAGGGTTTTCATGCCGGCCTTTTTTTTACGTTGTTCCTGGTGAGAGGGAATATCTGGAAGTTCACCTGATAAACCTCCTCGGCTTGTTCGTCTTTGCGAACAATCTCGAAAATCTCGTTGCGAAGCTCGCTCATTCGTTCGCGTATGAATTCGATGCATTTTTTCGAAGCGCTGACCGTCAGGGTCGAATAATCACGTTCATCTTTGGGAATGGTATCTATCGCCGAAGCCGCGAGCTTGAGGACCGATTTCTGGAACGACCGGACAGCCTTGATGTGGTCGACTCCGTTGGTGGTCAGGAAGTCCTGTTTGGGTCGCCAGTTTCCCGAGGCGTCCTTCTCGATGAGCCCGAGTTTCTCGAGCAATGCGATCGATCGCTGCGCCTGTACGGAAGAGATGGAGGGCCATAGACGGTTGCCCAGTTCTTCGTAGTCGCCCCTGAAGGGGATTATGTTCAGTTCCTCCCGCAGTACGACATTCCACCATGTCGCGAAGTATTCGTACAGGTTGTTTTCCAGAACGGTTGCCACCGGCTTTCGCAGCATCAGCAGCTTCTGCAGGTAAAAGGTCTCCTGGTCGGTCGTTTTGGCCTTGTTGAAATGGACGAGCGTCGAAAAATAGGTTCCCTCTCTTTTGGAAAGTTTGAGAAAACCTATCAGTGTCTGAATCGCCGTGTTCGCGATATGTTTCTGTTTGTTGAGCACCTTGACATAGAATGATGCGTCCAGGCCGGTTTTTCCTGCGACGTATCTGAACGAGAAAAAGCCGTGACAACTCTTGTTGAAGGTATAATGATCGCGAAGAAACTCACGGTAATCGAGATATTTGTATATATCGTCCATTATGACCTTTGGGATACTGGTCCGGGTTTACCCCGAAGCGAAAACGTTATCGCATTAGGGCACCTTGTAGCACAGAATATTTTGAGGAGCCTTTATGCGCTTAAAAATGAACCTTTTCCCATTTTTTATAATATAACAAAAAAACAAGGGAGGAGCGGGGTTTTGCTCCTTGCAGTAATCTTGATATTATCAATGTGTTACATTACCTGCCTCGGTAAGAGAGGACAATGTGATCCCTATGGGATTTTCAGCGAGGGGACCACGGCGTTGTCACTCCGTTCCTTAAGCGTAAGGAATCCAGTGCCTTCGGCACTGTTTCTTTTAACCGCTTTCGGCCGTGGGGCAGGACAGCAACCTCGGGCGCAGGACGCGCCCGGCTGTCTTTTCGCGGGCAATATCATCGCCATTCTTGAAGCGTAAGGAGTCCAGTGCTTCGTACTGTTTCCATTGTATCGCTTGGCCCGCTCAAGCCAGACCACGGCTTTTAGCCGTGGCAGTTGATTGACAATGATCCCGTTTCTCCCAATAATAGGCGAACATTTCCGCCCTGGGATCAACCTGATCTATCCCGGGAGTCCGTTCCGATATGCACATACATCCCGGACTCCGGTAATGTAAGAACGAAAGCCCAAAGCGGTCCGGCGGTAAAGTATCTTTTCATAAACCACCGCCCCGGATGATTTCGGAGTATGCTCTCCCGCTCTCTTTGATTGTTCGTTTTTGAGTAGCATAATCGACATGGATCAGACCGAAACGGGGGCCATACCCCTGTGCCCACTCAAAGTTATCCATGAGTGACCAGTGACAGTAGCCATGGACCCGCACCCCTTTCAGAATCGCGTGATGCAGCGCGGTGAGGAACCCCTTCAGATAGTCGGTTCGGCGCTGATCGTGAATTTTCCCATCCGGAGCCACTTCGTCCCTGAGCGAGAGACCGTTTTCAGTGACTATCATCGTAATGTCTCCGTACGTGTCCCTTATTTTTGTCAGTAAATCCGTCATCCCCTGGGGGTATACCGGCCAGCCGAGATCACTCCTGGAGGAGATCAGATCCGAATCGACCTCTTCGGGTGCGCCTTTCGGACCTTTTCTGAAGAAAATGGAAAAATAATGATTCACACCGAGAAAATCGATCTGCTGCCGGATTCGTTTCATATCGTCCGGAAAGATTGCGGGCGGACGGACACCGGTTTCCCGAAAATGGCCGAAAACCCGTTCAGGGTATATGCCACGGAAAAGGGGGTCGAGCTGGTATCCGTTCGCGTACTGCCATACCGCCTCGGCAGCCCAATGGTCTTCGTCTCTTTCGGTCGCCGGATAGGGCATGAGCAGTGCGGGAGAAATCGAAAAAAGGGCTTTTGGAAGCAAGGCTCTTCCTGCGGCGACCGCATCGCCATGCGCGATCAGCAGATGATGGAAAACCTGAAGAGATGTCGATTGATCCCGCACACCCGGAGCATGGGTACCTTCGTTGAAACCGAGGTTTGCGCACACCAGGGGCTCGTTGATTGTGGTCCATCTCTCGACCCGATCTTCGAGAGTGCGATATATGAGTACAGCGTACTCCACGAACCAATCGATCGTACGCCGGTTGAGCCAGCCGCCTGCGTTGTGCAGCTCCTGAGGCAGATCCCAGTGATAGAGCGTCACGATCGGCGTGATTCCACGGCCGCACAATTCGTCCACGAGCCGAGAGTAGAAATCGAGTCCCGCCTGGTTCGGTGTGCCTCGTCCCTCCGGAAGCACCCGTGGCCATGAGATGGAAAACCGGTAACAATTGAGGCTGAGCTCCTTCATGAGCCCGACATCTTCATTCCAGCGATGGAAATGATCGCAAGCCATATCTCCCGTGGCATTGTCGGCCGTATTTCCGGGCCGATGGGAGAAAGAATCCCAGATCGATTCTCCACGTCCACCTTCGTTCCATCCGCCCTCGATCTGGTATGCAGCGGTAGAAGCACCCCAGAGAAAATCTGGAGGAAATCTCAAGGAAGCAGCCATCGTTCTCCTCTCTGAATGAGGGTTCGGTCTCCACGCATGAGTGGTTTTGTTCCCACCGGGGGGGGGAGTGTATGAGGGACAATCGAACTGTTAGAGGGTATATTGGTTCCGCTCGCCTTATCGCATCTTGCCTGTTCGTGAAAAGATTGCGGGTTCATACCGGGATATCTCTCACATTAAAAATACCTTCCGGATCGGGAGCAGGAGTGTTCCCGTTGAGATGGGGGCGATGTCGCCCCGGAATCCACAAAGCGAAGAATCATTGTATATTTTCGTGATGCACATTCCCACCTTGATCAGAAAGAGATATTTTGCCCTCTCAGGTGCACTCTCGCTTTCCGACAGTGTAAGAAACACTGCGTACCGGTGGGCTTGGGGACATCTGAGATATTTGTCCACCGGGGCCATAATAATCGATATCGGGAGCCGGGATTCCCTGTTTCCGTCCTTTCTCGCCTGGCGTGGATTTTTCGTGCGGGTTGTGGAGCGTGATGCACGTTTTTATTCGAATCAGAAAAAAAACAGCAGAAACTGGAACGTACGGCTGGTCTTTGATAATTGTGATTTCCTCGCTGCGACCCTTCCGGGACCGTCCGACGCGATTTGCTCGATATTCAGTCTGCAGCATGCCGGAGACGACGATATTCCATCCTACCGGAGTGCAGCCCGGTGGTTGCGTCCGGGGGGACTGTTTCTCTCCGCGATAGAGTACCGTCACCGTGGGACCAGTTTTCATTACGGCCGGGATGATGGAACGATGAGGGTTCACGGCCCGGATGACGTGGCTGAAAGGATCGTCGCACCTCTTTCCGATGGGGGGATGGTGGAAACCGAGCGACAGGTATTCGGGACGACACAAAACGGAAAGATCGGTTTTTTCAACGACACACCCGGGTCAGGTATGTTCATGCTTCAGCTCTTTAAAAAAATGCGTGACGCTCAGGATGCCTGAATCCGGCAGCACTGGTAAGGGAGATTTGAAGAGAGCCGTACCGGTTTTGGACCTGCAGGGTCAGGTTGTATTTTTATTACTCACCGTGTTGTGAGGCATCCTTAAAAAATCCCTTCCAGGGGTACACGAGGGGCCCACCGGCTCTGTTTGCGGAGTAGGACGGTACCTTGGAATGTACGGCATTCTTCTGTTTTCCGAGGGTCATTGCCCGATCCAAACAAGCCACTACCCGGGGGCGGCACGGCGTGTGTCCCGGACAGGCGTGGCAGCCGACCGGGTGTAAACGGTCCGCGACAAGGGGATCCGGAAGAATCGGTGAACCGCGGACTGGCGAATTTTACCGGGGTAAGACGCCGGTTTTATGATCCATAAAGCAGCAAGGTTTGTCGCGTGTCGCTTTCTTCATACCATGCTGAACCTCATCTCTCCAACCCGAACGGGGGGAAAGTATGAAATCTCGAAATCTGCTTCTTGCGCTTATCGGCGGAACGATTCTGTTCATCGGTCTCGACAGCACGAACGCGCACATGGGCTCACTCGGGGTACGGTCGCTGCGCAAGCCGATACGTGTGGCGTTCATGATCACGGGAAAGTTACGTTCCGCGGTTCTTTTCCTGCTGGCCGTGTGTACGTATTTGCTCATAGCGGTACGCAATAAATAAGTTTCGATCAACCATCTAACGATTCTCTCATGACAGGAACCGAATGACTACATCCGAACCGGCGCGTACGCCACAGATCTATCTCGACAACAACGCTACCACCATGGTCGCTCCTGAAGTGGTCGAGGCGATGCTGCCTTTTTTTTACGATAAGTGGGGAAACCCCTCGAGCATTCACCGTTTCGGCGGATCTGTCCGTCGCTACATCGAATCGGCACGTGAGCAGGTTGCCGCCCTGATCAACGCTTCGACCGATGAGGTTTTTTTCACCAGCTGCGGATCCGAAAGCGACAATTTCGCGCTAAAGGGTTTTTTTGCCCGGCATGGGTCGAAAACGCGCATCGTAACCTCAACTGTCGAACATCCCGCGGTCCGTTCAACTGCACGTTATCTTCGCGAAAAGGGAGCCCACGTTATCGAGCTCGACGTTGATGGTGAAGGAATGCTTCCGGAAGAGAAGCTCGACGAACTCGAAATCGACGAACACACAATCGTCTCGCTCATGTGGGCCAATAACGAGACAGGGGTCATCTTCCCTATTGAAAGAATCGCTGCGAAGGTGAAGGAACGGGGCGGAATCATGCATTCCGACGCGGTCCAGGCAGCCGGAAAGATTCCCATCGATACCAGTGCGGTTCCGGTCGACCTGCTGGCCCTGTCGGGACACAAGCTCCATGCCCCCAAGGGGATCGGCGTTCTTTTCATGCGTAAAGGGCTCGGAATCGATCCGTTGATCCATGGCGGACATCAGGAAAGGGGAGTTCGCGCGGGTACCGAAAACGTGCCGTACTGCGTCGGTCTCGGTGTCGCATGCGACCTTGCGGCCGGGCATCGCGACGAGGAGGACCGTCGTGTACGCGGAATGCGTGACCGGCTCGAGAGGGAACTGCTCGCCCGCTGCAGCGGCGCGAAACTCAACGGAAGCAGGGAATGCCGGCTTCCCAACACCTCGAACATCAGCTTCGAAAACATCGAGGGAGAATCGATTCTGCTTCACCTTGACGAATACGGCATCGCGGCATCCTCGGGCAGCGCCTGTACGGCCGGATCCCTCGAACCTTCACACGTCATGAGAGCCATGGGGATACCTTACACGTTCGCGCACAGTTCCACACGCCTTTCCCTGAGCAGATACACCACGGACGCAGAGATCGATCGTGTCATCGAGGTAATGCCCGGAATAGTGGAAAAACTGCGTGGTATCTCACCTTTTGTAGGCGGCGGTTCGTGATGAACGATCTGCATGCGGAAATTGCCGAATTGAAAAAAAGCCGGAACGCGGTGATATTGGCCCATACCTACCAACCTGGACCGATTCAGGATTGCGCGGATTTCGTCGGGGATTCATACGCACTGAGTGTCGAGGCAGCCCGAACCTCTGCCCCTGTCATCATCTTTTGTGGGGTCCGTTTCATGGCCGAGACGGCAGCCGTCCTCAATCCAACCCGCACTGTGATACTCCCCGAACCGCTCGCGGGCTGCCCTATGGCTGAAATGATCACTCCAGGAGAGCTTCAGGACCTCAAGGATCGCCATCCCGGGTATTCCGTCATGTGCTACGTCAATTCAACCGCAGAAATAAAGGCGCTCTCCGACGTCTGCTGTACCAGTGCGAACGCGCTCAAAATCGCTCTGAAGCATCCCCCGGACCGTGGAATAATCTTCATTCCAGACCGCCATCTGGGTTCCTGGGTACAGGAGCGGAGCGGTCGCCGGATGGTCCTATGGGATGGATTCTGCCCCACCCACCACCGGATCGAACCGGCCATGATCGCCGAAGCGCGAAAAGAGCACCCCTGCGCGTCCGTGCTCATCCACCCGGAGGCACCGGCCGAATGCCGCCGCCTGGCGGACGAGGTACTGTCGACAGGGGGAATGTGCAGCCATGTCGCCTCGAGCGGTACACCGGAGTTCATCATCGCCACGGAAACCGGAATCCTGCACACTCTGGCAAAAAACAACCCGGAGAAGCGTTTTTTTCCGCTTTCGGGGGACGTGATCTGCCCGAACATGAAGCGAATATCGCTGCTTTCCTTAAGAAACGCTCTACTGGGCAAAGCCGGCGAAATCATTAGGCTCGATGCCGGTATCGCGGCAGAAGCGCAAAGGTCGCTTCGCAGAATGCTCGAGCTGAGCGCAGGCTGAGCCATCCGCGCCGTGTGTCGCCCGATTCGGCGAATCGTTGTAAGTGACTGATCCTGAAGAGGGCCGCAGAGCGAGAGTTCCGTGTATCCGTCCCGCAATTTTCCTCAGCGCGGTTTATGGCTTTTTTTCCTCACACTCCACAAAGGGAATTTCTTCGTGAAGAAAATACCACTGGCCGGGATCACGCTTTACCACGTTTTCCAGCATCGCATAGATTGCCGCAACCGCGTCGGGTTCACCTTCGTCGATTTTCCGGAGTTCCAGACGGTACCTGCCGGCTTCGGACCGGATCATGAAAGCGGCGAAAAGATCGGAAGGTGAATTGGTGAACGAGAGCATCCGGTCAAGACCCGCGCCTCCCCACACTCTAGTTCCGAAGAGGCTTACCGGTTTACTGTAGGGAGTCCTCTCGTCGAATACCGACAGAACGATTTCCTGCCTGCGCAATGCCGCGGCCATCTGCATCGCTGCGACAGTTTTGGGTTTTCCGATTTCAATGAGACGGATGAGGCTGAATTTTCCGCTTCGCTCCATCGATTCCGCGCGCTGTTGCGCGACCGAAGAGAACGCTTCGGTCTGGAACTTGAGAACCGTATTGACCGGCAGCATCGCGGCCGCGAGGACTGGGACCATGAATTCCACGGCGCCGTAATGCGCGGTGGCGATACATGCTCCCCGGCGCGATCCCGTACTTTCCCGGATCGTCGAAACCGCTTCCGCGCTGTCGATGTGTTCATCGAGAAAATCTCTGTACTCCGACACCGTTCCGACGAGCGGAAGAAATTTTTCGAAGTAATGAAGGAGCGTACCCCGGACCGTCCTGTCGACGGCTTCCGGTGAGGCGTCGAGCCCGAAGCGCGTGAGATTGCGGGCGATGATCTCCCGTTCATGGGGGTTTTCCCTGTACCAGTCGTTTCCGAGCTCGATCACCGTCTGCCTCAGACTCTGTGCAG
>CAZGVZ010000049.1:0-13012 GCA_964529145.1 uncultured Fibrobacteraceae bacterium
ATACCCTCCTTACGGCAGAGCGTCCGCACGAAACACCCGGTGACTTTTATCTCGAGCGTGTCTTGTGACGACACGAAAGAAAGGTCCCAGGCAGGGGCGAATGTCGATCGTACGGCTTCGTAGGCATCTTCGGGTGAAACTATCGTCTGATACCGCGGGAGCTGCCCGGCCAAAGACATCCCGGCCATCGTGCCCACTGCGGGCAGACTGGAGCCGAGTGTCTGCTTCAGGACCGAAGCTACAGACAGCAGCCTCACTCCCAGGTCCTGCATTGCGCCGGCTATCATCCCGTCGTCGTCCGGCACATTGAGTTCCCGTGGGGATTTTCCGGCTTTCGCCGCGAGTTCGAGAGCATAGCGGTCATGATGATACGATGCGGAAAGGGTCGTGCCGGCATGCCCGATGGCCGTTGCGGGACATATTTCGGAACAGCTCATACAGCCAAAGCACTCCTTTGGATTCCGTACCGCAGGAATGGATTCCTCTTCCTTCCATTCGAGAACTTTAGTTGGACAAACGTCCACACAGAGTGAACAGCCGACACACGCTTTTTCATCGATTGTCATTGTTATTTCAGTCATGAGCGTTCTCCACGTGTTATGGTCCGAAGCAGGGTATCGTTATTGTACAACTCGATCCTCAGAGCCATACGGCCGGCGACGTGCGTTGCGCATGAAAGGCATGGATCGAAGCAGCGGACCGCGAACTCCATTGCGTCGCAGATCGATCCCTCATCACCGGAAACCATGTAATGCCGCGCCAGCGCGGTGATGGTCGCGTCGATCGCGTCATAGTTGTTCTGCGTGGCCACTACCAGGTTGGCGGCGGTCACAAGTCCGTCCGCGTCTGCGGTATAGTCGTGGATGAGTATCCCGCGGGGGGCTTCGATTAAACTCCTGTACCGTCCTTCCTTCGGCACGCACGGGAGTGCAAGAGCTCCTCCGCTTTTCATCGCTGAACAGATTTCCACGATCCGCTCAGCGCAATGGACCATCTCGATGGAACGGGCTTCGATTGCATCCATTGCCGCCCACTCTTTTCCGGTCTCCGTTTTGAAAATGCCGAGCATATGCGCGGCTTCCGGAGTCGAGAAGCTATCATTGACGAGCAGGCGTGCAAGGGGGCCCACGAAAAATGAATCCCCGCCGGCGAGACGCACCGATTTCATATATGATCCTGAAACGACGTTTTCCTTGAGGTATTGACCGTATTCATTTCCGGAAAAAGCTCCGTCAATATTCCCTTCCGCATCCACGATGCGCGCCGATCCCGACAGGTATCCGACTTTGGAGTCATCACTGAGCGCCACCGCCTTCATTCCGAGTCGGGTGATTCCGCGCAGCTGTTTGATCGCCTCGATTTTTTCCTTTAGAACGGGGTAAAGTTCCTTTGTGAGCAAGAGCGCCTCCCGTCCCCATCCTAGCATGGTCGAAATCTCTTCGGGCGCAGGCGACGCTGCCATCCCGCCGGGGATCGCAGTAACGGGATGGATTCCCCGGCCACCTACCTTTTCCACGATTTTCTGTCCGATGCTCCTGAGTCTGAGAGCTTTCACGGCAAACTCCGGAGTTTCGGAAAGAAGCTGGAATATCGAACGACCTCTTCGGGTATCTCCCCGGTCATGAATGCCCTGGAAAAGGTCTGGGCCTATAAGGACAAAACAGCTCAGAGCATGTGAGTGGAGTATGTGTCCCATGTAAAGAAGCTGCCGAAGCTCCAGAGCCGCAGGAGGAGCGGTTACCCCGCAACCGTTCTCGATTGCCGTCACCGAGGCGAGGTGGTGCGCCGCCGGGCATACACCGCATATTCTGCCGGTGATCAGAGGCATTTTCGACAGTTCCATTCCTTCCACCAGCTTTTCGAATCCCCGTAATTCGAGCACATGGAGATGTCCGTTCAGTACCTCCCCGTTTTCGTCACATTCCAGAGTGATTTTGGCGTGTCCCTCGATTCGTGTGACCGGGTGTATGGTTATCTTTTTGGGCATGAAAGGGTTCCTTTAGTGAAAGTAAACTGATTTCTTCCCATGTCTTACTTCCCGGATGATTCGCCGGTCCAGTTTCTGATCCTCACCGATGGTTTTCTGTACACGACCGGAGAAGCCATTGCATAGGAGTAGTACGTTTTCGCTTCCTTTTCGAGATGATCGCTGATCACGGACATCTCGATTCCCGTGAGAAGACTCATTCGTCGTGCCACCATAGTTCGGATGTCAAGATGAGGTTCGACGATGATGTCGAAGGAGGGACCGGCGCAGCCGGCGCAGGCGATACCCCGATTAGGACAGGATGACTGACACCGCTCCATCGTGACCGAACCGAGACAGATGATCCCCTGTGACAGGAAACAGAGATCCTGGTCGGGAGCGGTCACGGCCGCGGTGTCCAGTTTCACGCCGGTCCTCTTCTTCATCTTCCTGTCGCACCGGGAGCAGACGGTCTTCTGTTCGAGAACATGCCTTTGGGGGTCGCCGAGCGCTCCGAGTGCCGTGGCGATCCACGATGGGTGGGGTGGACAGCCGGGCAGGTAAAGGTCAACCGGGACCACTTCATCGACCGGAACGACTCTCTTGACCAGCGCAGGGGCCGTTTCCCCGGAAAAGGGACCCGATGGATCCGCGGTGCCTTCCCCGTATACCGTGGAAAGAATGGATTCAGGCGTATGCAGCCAGCCGATTCCCGACGGCCCTCCGTAGACCGCGCAGGTTCCGAAGGCGATGAGTGTCTTTACGCTTTCCCGCATGGCACGCAATGCGGCGTGGTCATGTTCGCTTCGTACCGCACCCTCCACGATTCCTACATCCGCGGGAGGATAGCCCTTTTCGTCCATAAGAACCGGAATCCGGACGAACTCCGCGGAGTCCATGAGACCTATGAGTTTTTCGTGAAGGTCAACCAGTGCGACATGACATCCCGAGCAGCCCGAGAGCCATTCGGTGGAGATGGTGATGCTCATGACGCCACCTCCAGCACGAGTTCCTTGAGACAGGCGTTCGGGCCGGCATGGACGATATCCAGAGAGGCCTTTCTGCCGGTGCAGATTTTTTCGAGGGCACCCGCGAAAACCCCGTGCGCCATATGGCATAGCGACAGTTTTTGCTCGTGAGCATAACGGAACAGTGCGTTGCGCACCATACAGGTGTGGAACACGAGGCGGATTTTCTGCCTGCTTCCGTCCGTTTGTACAGGAGAGCCGTTCGCTCCGGCGAACGGCTGGAATTCCCATACGATTCCACGCCTGGAGAGCGCGGTTTGCAAAAGTCCGATCGCTTCGATCGGGTCTTCGGTACAGCTGTTCCCGTCCACCACCGACGCGCCGAACCTTTTACCGGCAAGAGTGCAGACGGAAAGACTCCCCTGGCCCAGATTCTTTTCGCATGCGCTTGCAAGCGCGCCGACGAAGCAGGCGATATTGTGCAACGATTCGATCCCGTTTCCCATTTTTCAGACCTCCGCGACGGTTCAGGTGTGGAAGAACAGGTATCATGCCGGATCGGCCGGTCCGGTTCCATCACGACCGGACCCGGCTGCTTCGATGGTCATCAGCACTTCCCCGGACAGCATCGCGGGTGTTCCAATGATAACCAGAAGAGATGGGCCGGAATTCGCGACGATGATATTACCCTTCCGAAATTCGAGCATGATCCATTTCAGGTTTCCCAGATTAAGGTCTTTCCCCAGTCTGTCCCACGAACGTACTGCCGAGGCGATCAACGCTGCGATCGCCTCGGGATCACCCGGAAGACTCTGGAGCGAGCGCAGAAGAAAGCCGTCGAAGCTCACTTCGAACACTCCTTCGACACCGCGCGCTTCGATTACCCTTTCAAAGAGAGAGGGTGCATCCGCCTGCGACATGGATAATCATTCCATACTGGTGAAAAACCGGTCTTATGTATCGAGGCTCTCCGCAATTTATAGTAGTTTCCTGAGGCCGTCGATGCTTTTTTTCACGGCGTAACGCACACTGCCGATCACCGCTGTGGTGTCTGTTGTCAGTACAAGTATGTCGTTGCCTGCGGACGCGATGATCGCCTTTCCGGTTTCGAACTCGAGAAGATACTGCTCGAGTTTGCCCATCGAAAAATCCTTGCCGATCATCTCGGACGCACCTATCGCGCTCGCTACAACCGCCCCCAGCGCGTCCGGATCGAGTTTTATCCGGCTTGCGTTCTCTATGACGAAACCGTCACGTCCGACGACCGCAACCGCGGTCACTCCTTCGATGCGAAGAAACTCCTCCAGCGCATCCTTTATTGTCTTCGCCATGTCTCCTCCTTCTGTCCCACGGATGGATGAAGCCCCGACCGTGAGTAGTTCTTTGGTGTTGATGTGGTCACGAATTAGAATCGGAAACGATTCCTTCGAGTATCCGATCTATGGTCAATAACGAGTAATCGCCGGCAATGCAGAGCACCAGTACGGTGTCGAGGCCGATAGTGCGAATTGAAAGAGCACCGAATTGTGTCTCGAAAAGCATCGATGAATTCGATGAAGGATCGAACAGGTGGAGTTCACCGGCGATCGACATGCAACCTGCGCATATGGACGTGATTTCGTCGATTTGGACATCGTACCGTGTGTGCCACGCCAGAGGAAGGCCGTTTCCGCCCATTATGATCGCCGCTTCGACCGATGGGACGGCGGAAATGATCGATTCACAATCTTTCCGGTTCATTACAGCTCCTGTCAGGGATTGCAGGCTCCGCAAGGGCGCAATCCGGATTGTATCGCCACGGCCCTGCTTTCGAACCACTGAAGGAGCGCGGCATCGGTTTTGGATAATATCTGGCATGTGACGGTGTGGAACGATTTTCCGCCTCTCTTACCTACAAATTTTCCATGAGGAACCAGACTCGGGGGTGAGAACCAGGAGGTCCGTATACGCGCGGGTTCAGGTGTCACGGCAAGCGAAACACCCCAGAGTTTTCCTGTCGAGCGGGCGTAACCAGTCAGCACCCCGCTCGCGGCGGTGTGTAGAAAATGGGCCCCGGCCGCCGCATAGGGGCCTGACACGGAGATCGCCAGAGCCAGCGAAGTTCCCGGCAATCGCCCTATCTGGATCGTGTATTCCGGATCGGAAAGCGTTATGGCGTTGCACTCGGTACAGTCGCTGCGGGAGATCTCGTGATTGCTGCGGTAGAAAAGACGAGCCAAAGCACCACCTAGCTCATCCACCGGTCCGGTCCGCCCCTCGGCATGAATGATGAACCCGTCTTCGTCAAGCAGAACCGCGCATTGCACTGCCTCGGAAAATGCCGTGACCTTCCGTAAAACGCTGATTTCGAAACTATCCTCGGGAACCTCCCGAGCCTGGGATAGGACAGGCCGGGACAGGTCGGTGATATAGGAAAAAATCATTTTTCTGCAGCGGACCGTGAAGAAATCCGCAAGTTTGAACAGTCCCGAGCGAAGAGGCGCGCTCGCACCGGATGAAACGTCCAGAGACAGAGTAGTGAAATAGGGGCACGATCCGCACGAGAAGGCGGATAGCACTTCCCAGCGGGAGTCGGTAATGGAGAAAAAAAAACGTTTTTCTCCGCGAATGCATTCGGAGAGAGAGGGAAGAGCCCTGTGGTTCCGTTCGTTTCTGGAATTGCTGAAATCAAGTCTGCCGATCGTCAGGAGCGGCCCGCGAACCGATTCGAGCGACAGGGAGAGCAGATCTTTTCCACGGGTGTTCCTCAAGACTCCGGAAAGCGGTTCCGGAATACCGGCTCCTTCGTTGAGGAGGTCGACGGCCAGCTGTTCGAGCACCCTTTCAAATGTCGCCAATAACGACTCCTGACTCAATGTTCATGATGGTGGAAACGGCCGCCCGGAGCATTGATACCGGATTTTGTGCGGCAGGGTCGGGGATTCGGAGCGTTCTTACGGGGACCGGATACCCTGAAGAGTACGTTCCGGTAAACTCGTGATCGGAGATCATGAGCAGCGACGCGCAGAGATGCAGCCGCAGAAAGCCGGTCAGTTCGGCGTCAGTATCGAAAGAACCCAGGAGGGCCGCGTGCCGATTGTGTGTACAGGGATTCGCGAACGAGGGTGTGCATCCGGTGATATAAAGACACGCTTCTTTGGAACGCCCCAGGCGCATCACCGGGAGTGCGGTTCCGGAATATAGCTTTTCAGATGAGAAATCTCGCGCAAGAGTGTCGAAAACTCCGGCGAGCGCATCGCTCCGGCCGAAAAGAGTGAAAAATTCTGCGTCCTTCCGATCCCTTGCGACACGCCGAAGCTCCTCGGGGCTCATCCAGCGTAGTAGAAAGGATCGGGGCTGCGCGGTGGAGATGATCTCAATGACTCTTTTCCCATGGATAGTCCACCATGACGTTTTTCCGGGGAGGCCTGCGGGGAGCGGGTTTGTCTCTGAAGACCTGAAGATGAGGCTGGTCGCGGATTCCGGTATGGTTTCGCCCGGAGCAGACGGTGAATAGCGGTCATTATTTGGACCATCGTAAACCTGTATGGCCGATTCATCGAGCGCGACCGCATGGGAGAGCAGAATCTCTTCAGTGTGCAGAAAGATATTCCGGATCACCGGGGTACAGCGGTTTTTGAGCACCTGAAGGACTCCGTGTCTGAATGAAAGCAGATCGAAAACCGCTTCGATTCCGGCGTTTCGCCATGACCAGGCAGTGAGTGGTTCACCCTGACAGAACGAGATGCATCCGCGCAGTGGTTCTTCAGCCGGGCTGTCCGGAGGTCGCCGATAACCTTCGATATGGACGGTGACGTTCCATTTGCCCGAAGAGACGAGCTGCAGTATGTCGCAGATAGGTACTTCCTCGATTCTCGATACCATGAGCGGGTTGCGCCATGCCTGCCTGATAGCGGAGATGCGGTCCCAGTTCGAACGCCAGCCTTCGATGTTATCTATGAATCCCGCAAACCGGAGATTCTGGGGCAGACGGAGGATCTCCTCCTGAGGGTGGTCTTGTCCTCCGACAAGACCGATTGACAGAGTCCCCGCCGACGCATGTTCCACCGCATAGACGCCCAGTCGAGCGGCGTTGGCGGAACGAATGTCGCAGATCATTACATCGCACTGGTCGAAAATTTCTCCGAAAGCGTTGAACGAAGATTCCCGGTCTGCAAGAAGGGCTTTGCGGTCGGGCTCGAACTCCCGCAGAAATGAGCTGAACTGTCGAAAGAGGGTATGGTCTTCCGATACCACGATAGTATCGAAATCATGATCGGGGCTTCCTTGCGGCGGTATGGCGTGGTTTCCGGTAATCATCATCGTTTGTACATGAAAAACGCCCGGTTCGGCCGGAACGGAACGACAGCGCCGCGAACCGTGGTACTTTTATACTGTAAAGATAGTATTTCGACCTGCGATGGTGCTATTGTCGGCTGTTGTTTTTTTCCGCTGACTTCACATTTTTTCATGCTCACGACCGGGAACGGTTTCCCGCTTTATCAGGATCTCCTTTGTCCTAAATCGAAGGGGCACGGATCGGAAACATTTTCCGTGAATCGTGCACTCCATATCCGGAATCTGTACGGAAACAGCCATCTCCGCCGTTGTTGCGGACAAGCCCGGAGTTTTTGTCGGCCATTATTCCGTTACGACGGCTCTTGCCTGCGGCTTCCTCGCGGGCTGAAAGGCAGGCCACGGGTCCGGCCGACTATCGCACGTCAGTCCATCCCCGCTTCGTCTCGATTGAAAGGATGGTTTCCGGACAGAAACTACCTATATTCTACATCAGCCGTAAGGGATTATCAACAATGTCGAGTCCGAGGGGCGGTTCTGCCGGATTCTGCGCGGAGTTTCTATTCTAGAGAAGCCAGTTTTTCCTGAGCCTCGAGGCACTCCTTATCCTGCGGGTTACCGGAGCAATATGCCGAAATGTACGATTCCCATCCGGCATGGGTAGACTGGAAATTGTTCCGGTTCGGTTTCAAGAAGTAACGCGCATGCAGGATCGAAGCGATTTGAAACGATGCTTTCCGCTGCACGTTCGGGTCGTATCGTGAGGGGGATGTACGAGCCTCCTCCGCTGATTCCAGAGCTGTTTCGAGCAGATTTTTCCCGAATGCCGCCCGGCTTTTCAGCAGATGAAAGAGGCCGTCTTTTGATGGTTCGCGCTCCGCCAGGTCGAGTGCATCTTCCAGTCGTCCGGTGATCATATAAGCCTCGAGCAGTCGGATCACGCGCTGGGTTTTCTGTTGAGGGGCAAGGGGGCCGGCGTCGAGCGACTCGAATAGAACGATGGCGTCCTGGTATTGCCCCGATTTGAATTTCCTTATTGCCTGATCGAAAGGGTTTATGGATAGCTCCCGGGAGTTGCCGTTATTAATGCGATCCGTTTCAGTATGTTTCGACGTTTCGTTTCCGGTTACCGGAACCGGTGCGGTCGCGGGCACAGGGTTCTGCGGGGGAATCAGAGAGACTATAAGCTGGTTTTTCCAGTGAACAGCGACCTTTTTAAGTAGTGGAAGAATATGCAGCGAGAGCGAAAAAATCGCAATAAACCCCAGTATCACCGACAATGCTCGGAAGACCGTCCCTGGCCTGAGGAACGGTTTCCTGTGTAAAACCGGGGAGTAAGGATTTTTCAGGTACGCACGCAGAATTTCTTCGGGCATTTTGGGTGTCAGTTTGCGAAGGGTCGCGGTAAGTTCGGCATCGAATTCACCCGCATCACAAAAGCGTTTCGACCGGTCCAGCGCGAGACTCTTTTCCACAGCGCAGCAAAGCTGTCGAGGCAAATGAATCCCCATGGAACCGACAGGGATGAACTGACCGCGCAGTTTTCTCTGGACCAGTTCGGCAAGAAGTTTCTGAGGGAAAGTTTTCGAGCCCGTCAGCATTTCATACAGTACCGTTCCGAGCGAATATACATCGGAACGTTGATCCAGTTTTTCTCCGTTGAGCTGCTCGGGGCTCAGGTACGCGAAGGTACCCATCACTTTCGAACCTACAGTGTGGATGCTCACTTCGCTCGGACGCGCGATTCCAAAATCAGCCAGCTTGACCACACCGCGGGAGGAAATCAGGATATTCGCGGGTTTGATGTCGCGGTGGATGAGTCCGTCGTATACTTTGCCGTAAAGGGTCATATCCTGGTTATAGGCGAACTGGAGGGCGGTACAGACGCAATGGACGACTGAAAGCGAGAACTGGACCGGTAACCGGATGTTTTTTTCCAGCAGTTCTTTGAGCGATGGGCCGTCCACATATTCCATTTCCAGAAAGGGAATATCGTTCCAATATCCCATACCGTAAATTTCCACGATATTCAAGTGGCGGAGATTGGCGGATATCTTCGCCTCGGTCTCAAGTCTTCCACGGGCTTCATCGCTGAAGCCGGGCTTCAGAATTTTGATCGCACGGATGACTTCGAGCTGCTCGTGCCATACCTTATAAACATTGGCCATGCCGCCGGCGGCGATCAGTTCGATTACACTGCAGTGGCCGACCACTTCCCCTGCCTGCAGTAGTTGCTCCTTGACCGGGGCGGAACCGGAATTGGATTTGCCTGGAGTGGAGAGTGTCGTCGACGTTCCCATGATTCTTGACTAATTTAATTGTGGGAAATGGATACACCAATATAGATATTGGTTGGAGGTATCCGCACGCATTTCCATCGAAGATAACTGAATATTGTATCTTAATATAAAGGAAAAAGCAACAATCCCAGCCTTTTTTTTACCGGTGCACGAGTTATTTTCATTGCTTATGGTCCCGTTCCGGACTTGGGGCACTCCGTTGCGCTTATTCACTGCATGTCGCTCACGCCGAAAATGACGACGGGTGCACGGACAGTAGCCGGCAAGCCCAACGGAGTTTGCTGACAATCTTCATTTTCGAGGTGATATGTCCTCATTTTCCAAATGGCGTAGAACCCATTCCTGCGGCGCCCTTACAGCACGGGACGTGGGTATGGAAGTGGTGCTCAATGGCTGGGTGCACAACTGGCGTAACCACGGGGGAATCATTTTCATCGACATCAGAGACCTGAACGGTGTTACTCAGGTGGTTTTCAATCCTGCGGATGATCCCGAAACCGCGGCGACCGCTGCGACGTTCAGACATGAGTATGTGGTCGGCGTGAAGGGAAACGTGAGGTTACGGCCGGCCAACATGGCGAACCCGAGAATGGCGACCGGAGAGATCGAGGTCGTTGCGATTGAAGCCGTGCTGTTCAACGACTCCGTAACCCCCCCATTCCATATTAACGATCCCGATCCTTCGGAATCTGAAGAGATACGGTTACGTTACCGTTATCTCGATATGCGCCGGCCATTTTTAAGCGGCAACATCTCGTTCCGTCATCTGGTGACGAAAGAGGTCAGAAAATTTTTGTGGGACAGGCAGTTCATGGAGATCGAGACGCCGATTCTCATGAAAAGCACACCGGAAGGCGCGAGAGACTTCCTGGTTCCCAGCCGCCTGAACAGAGGAAAATTCTATGCGCTCCCACAGTCACCTCAAACATACAAGCAGATTTTAATGGTGGCCGGATTCGAAAAATATTTCCAGATAGCCCGCTGCTTTCGTGACGAGGATCTTCGAGCCGACCGTCAGCCGGAGTTCACTCAGATCGACGTGGAAATGTCGTTTATTGACGAAAGCGATATCCATACGTTGTTCGAGGGTATGATGGTCTCTCTTTTCGAGAGTTGTCTGAATCGCACGATTTCGGCTCCTTTCCGTAAAATGAGTCATGCAGAGGCGTTTCATACTTATGGAACCGACAAGCCGGATCTCCGCTTCGGACTGCCGATCATCGATGTCGGCCGTCTTTTCAAGGAGTCCGCTTTCAACGTCTTCCGTTCCAATCTGGATAGCGGCGGGTACATTTCCGCCATTGTGGTTCCCGGAGGTGGTGACCTGAGTCGCAGACAGATAGACACGCTTACCGCACATGTGGCGAAATACGGTGCCAAAGGTCTCGTATGGTTGCGTTCAACAGAAATGGGGCTGGAAGGGCCAACCCGGAAATTCCTCAATGACGATGAAGCGGCAAACCTGATCTCCGCTGCTTCGGTAAACAGGGGAGACATGATTTTCATCATTGCCGCTGCTGAATCCATCTGTTTTACCGCTCGGGCAACTGCGAAGCGAAATCGGGCGAATGAGAAATCTAACAGGATCAGATGATTTCAATTTTGTATGGATTACGGAATTTCCACTGTTCGAGTTCAGTGAGGAAGAGGGCAGGTACGTATCGGTTCATCATCCGTTCACCGCGCCAAGGGAGGAGGACCTGCCCAAACTGGAAACTTCCGACTACTTCAAAGCGCGTTCGCGAAGTTATGATCTTGTGCTCAACGGTTTTGAAATCGGTGGAGGAAGCCTGAGGATACATAGAAGAGAGATTCAACAGCAGATCTTCAAACTTCTCGGTATCTCCGACACACAGGCTGAGAACAAATTCGGGTTTTTGCTCAGGGCGCTCTCTTTCGGCGCCCCCCCTCATGGGGGCATCGCTTTCGGGCTTGACCGTCTTGTAATGTTGATGCGGGGGCTCGAGAGCATACGCGACGTCATCCCTTTTCCAAAGACCAGTGCGGGTATCTCATTGATGGACAATGCGCCCGATACCGTTGCAGTCGACCAGTTGCAGGAACTCGGAATCAGTCTGGTCGAGTGAACCAGATAGTATATTACCCTGCAATAGCGTGAAAATCCGGGTAGAAGATCGTGTATTCCGGTGAAGTTTTTAATATATTGCTGATTGTTTAAAGAGGCCTGTCGGCCCGATACGAAGGTAGACTTGACTTTTGTTTTTTGAAAAAGTACAATGAACGGGAGGTTTCAATGGCAAGATTTCTCAAGTTCTGTGGAGTTGCGCTGATCGGAGTCACATTTTCAATCGGTGGTTTTTCAGGTTGTACTCCGAAACCGAGCACGGAAGAAAACAGCAAACTGGATGAAGCCAGGGCCGCCGCCGAAAGTGCCGAGCGCAAACTGTCGGAACTGCGAATGGAACGGATTAATCTGGAGAAACAACTCGAAGGTACGGCTACCCAGGAACAGTCCGAGAAACAGGAACTCAAAGAAGTCGAAGAAGAAGACCAGGGAGAGCAGGAATAGAGTCCCCGACTCTTCCATAGAGGGGGTACATGTGTCAGGGTTGCTGCGTAGCATTGGTGCAGCGGTGGTGATTAGTATCCCTCTTTCAGCTTCCGTTTACGCCGCATCTTCGAAATTCGATATTGATAGTGAATTGGATAAAATCCGTTCCCGCGAGAAAGAGTGTCGGCACGAAATCGCAAGGGAACAGGTTGCGATTCACCACCTGAAGGATTCGATAGATGTCGTACAAAGGCGGATCGAGGCAATCAGAGCAAAAAAATATTCCATTGTCGGTATTACACCCACGGAAGCGGACTCGATTTCAATGGCGATCGATGTGCTTCATCTGGATATAAAGCGGTTCGATGGCTCTTCGGATTCAGGTCACCAGGCGGTTTCACTTCAATCCCTGCAATCCCGGTTGAGCGGATTACGGCAGCATCCCGCCTCCCGTTTGCCCCTATTTAAAAATCGCCTGTTCGAACTCTCCGGAATTTTGAAAACACATGAAAACGAGTCTGCCGGACCCCCGAAGCTCTCTGCCTCCATCGATAATACGGCAGGTTCGGAAATAGGCGAGTCCCCGGTCGACTCCATCACCTCCGAACCGGGCACGGACAGGTATACGGTGAAAAAAAACGAGGGTTCTCCTGAAACGCTTTTCGATATCGCGAACCGGGTATACGGCGCCCCTGATGGATGGAAGAAAATATACCACGCAAATAAAACGTTAATCGACAGTATGTACGAGTCGTTCAACGGAAAAAACCGTCCGGGCCTCTATTCCGAGCCATCGGATCTCATTTTTCCAGGACAGGAGTTGATTATTCCGCGTTGAGGTACCGGCAAACCTGCCCGGAAATCGACCGCCTTCGGGCAAGTGATGCTTTGTTGTTTCAAATGTGGAGTATATATATTCAATAGCATGATCCACCCACCTGCTGATCGATCCTCAAATCACGATTCCGACGACTTCGTTCCCGATCCGGTT
>CAZGVZ010000049.1:13022-13483 GCA_964529145.1 uncultured Fibrobacteraceae bacterium
CAGCGCATCGCGGTTCCCGTCCCTTCGTTCAGGCGTACCCCATCAGGTCTTATCACCCATGAAACGTCCCAACGAATCATTCAGAGCTACCCGGGCGCTGAAATACCTGAAGATCGGGAGACGTTTCCGGATTCCGGTGCCTTCGCTGATAACCTCTCCTTCCTTTCTTACCTTGGCTGGAACGATCCTGGTGGTGGTGGTCCTGTTTCCTTACAACAAAACGGTGCCGACGTTCGATATTCCAAAAGTCGGAGAAGTGGCGAAAGAAACCATCATCTCACCTATCACCTACGATGTGCTGCGTCTTCATGACGAGGTCGAGCGTGAACGGAAGAAAGCGATGGAGCAGGTAAATCTGGTCGTCGATTACAGGGGTGAGGTCAAGGAACAGGTCATCAAGGAACTCCTTGGGCTCCGCCGAGACGTGACCAGACTTGCAGATACCACCCTTCCGGATTCGC
>CAZGVZ010000050.1:0-13037 GCA_964529145.1 uncultured Fibrobacteraceae bacterium
CCATTTCGTGTATCCGCCGTCGAGGATGGCGACGTTAGGGATTCCCGCATAGATGAGCGTCCAGGCGACCCTGTTGGTCTGGGCGCGGTCGTAGTCGTTCTCGGAGGTATTGGCCAGAATCACATGCGAGTTCTCGTCGATGCCCAGGTCTCCTATTTTTGCACGTAAATCATCTTCTTCCGGCAGTTCAAGGATGAGACCGTCTCTCATGACCCACCATCCGTCCACCAGGGAATGCAGAGCTGAAAGTATGTGCCCCGATTCGTAGGCTTCGGCACTTCTCAAGTCAAGAATCGTCAGACCAGTGTTCAAATTTGCGGCGAGCCATTCGGTCGAGACGATTGCGTCGATTTCCCTCCGGCAACCATGCCCCTTGAAGGCATGCGTCGAACACACGATTGCGGCGATGACCAGCGAGGATGCCAGGAACCTTCGTTTCATGCTAACCTCCCGGAAAAGTGAATGATGAAATGGACACGCGATCCGAAAATCTACATGCAAATCGCGAGGACTAATTCAATATAAATCCGGGCATTGTGAAAAGGAATGCAATTTCCCGCTCCGGCTATGCACCGGGCAGGAGTCAACCGGAGCGAAGGATTGTCGACATTCGTCAAAAACCCGGATCGCGGTGCGCAGCCGGATCAATGCAGTATCTGCACTCTCTCGAAAGTTGCCGCGCCTTTATCATTGGTGATTCCGACCAGATAGGTCCCTGCAGGAAACCTCCGAAGCGGCAGGAGCACCCGGTCCGTTCGTGCCCGGAGCGATGCCGCGACCTTACCCTGGGGGGTGTAGAAGCTCAGACGATATCCTCGTACATCATCGAAGACGAGATGACCCGCCCTAAAGCGCATCGTGGGCCGGATACAGAGTGCGTGGTTTTCCGATCTGACGGGTGGTCGATAGAACGCTCCCGTACGCTGACGAAGGCTGTCGACCCCCTTGTAACCATCGGGATAATACATGATTTTGGGCGGGTTGAACGCCATGAACCCCATGGCCTCCTCGCCGGTATCTTCCGGCACCTCTATGTAACAGCTCCAGATCACGTTCCCCTCGGGAGTTATTTCGCGAAGTCTGCTGTTAGTCGAGCTGCCGAACATGCCTCCCCCCCCCCCGTAGGTCGGGGAAGCTTCATGGGCGATCGTGTTGCCGTTCGGCATACGTATGGCACTGCTCATGTACGGCGAGTGAAAACTGTCGGCCGGAGCGTAGATCCAGGTGGGTTGGTCCGGACTGAAGGGCGTTCCTGCGCTGTGGATGAATCGTCCGTTCACATCGAGAGGCAGGGCGAGCTCGATGACCTGCGAAACGTTTCTCACCCCTGTCGAATAATTGCTGTTGTTATGAAAAAACATGATGTTTCCGCCCCCGGGATACCCTTCGGGGATGAACGTGCAGCAATGGAGCACATTTACCCAGTCGTTCGCATGTTCCTTTTTCGTGATATTGGTGTCCGCAGGCGTCCGGACCGTATCCCCGTTGGTACGTATCCGGATCCTCTCCGGGGTGATGACCGTATCGTAGCTGGTCAGGTAATTTCCGGGTCTGCCCCAGCGATAGAGCAGGTCACCGCCTTTTCCGTGTGTACCGCCGCTGTGCGTCGCAGCCTCTGCGGTAGTGGTGCTGTGATCGATGATGAAAACCTCCGAGAACAGTCGTGACGTGAACACTATGAGGTCTCGTCGCGGGCAGTAGTCCAGGCCGTTGAGATGCACCCACTGCTGCATGAGCACCTGATTCGAGATATCGGTGCTGAAAAGCTCCGGATGCTGGGGCGCCTGTTCTTTACGGATAATGTGGTCCCAGATATGCCACTCCCAGACGATCTCATGGTTCCCCCCGCCGCTGCGGTCCGGTTTGAGTTCAAAGATCATCTCTGCAAGCATCGTCCTTCCGCCGCCGCCCATACCTCCTCCTGTGAGCAGCGATGTATCGATACCGACCGCTTTCATGTCCTCCTTGGTTTTCAGCTCGAAAGCACAGGCGATAATGTTGCCGTTCGGCATGGTCTTCATGTCGTGGTGGGTGCAGTAAACGGAATCGGCAAGCTGATACGACCATACTACATTGCCTCTGGGGTCGACTTCTTCGATAAGTCCCTGCAGCGGTCCCGCTCCCGCAGGTACCGGGACTTCGCTGCCGACCTGGGCGGTTCTGAGAAGGTTTCCGTTTTCAAGCAGATATACAGAGTATCCGTTCGGTGTGGTGTGATTCCAGGAATAGGTGATCGAGCCGGTTTTATCGAGCAGGATTGTCGTTTTTGCGCTGTACGCGCCGCAGAGAACGTACCCGTTGCTCAATGTTGCTGCAGACTGCAGAGGAAAAAACATCGTGGCGAGAATTATTGCGGTATTCCGTACATTCACATTCATTTGCGTATCCATGCGCCTTTCTAACTCTATTTTCAATTATTTACGATCCCGGTTCAGGCTATTCCTTCGCAGATAGGGACGAACGGAACGTTGGACATAATCCTCTGTTAATAATGGATCGAACGTTTTTGGTATATTCATGATAATATAACCCAAATTTCTATCGAAAATTCACCTTTAATGCATATCCGTTCTCAGATGAGAACAATCCACCGCGGCGCGCGATGCTCTTTCGGCCACGCAACGATTCAGGAATATGCCGGGAGCCGGGCGGTAACCATGGAATGTGAAGACCGGTTCTCTTGAAGCGGATCATTCCTGACGTAATGTCCTTAAAAATGTTTGCTTAACGATAGTAGCACGATTTAATTTATTGTGTTATGGAACCAACTCTTTGACCTGAGGATTTCCGATGTTTTCCACCGCATCCGTGTTTCCGGTCCGTTCCGTATTATTCCTGTGTACGATCTTTATAGCCATACCTTTCCAGGCATTCCCGTTCCGCCCTTTTATCACCGATGATGCTGGAATCGTGCCGTCGTCGACCTTCGAATTGGAAAGCGCGATCGACTGCTGGAAAGATAAATCGACTCTCGCACTTTGCCTTAAACACGGAATTACCGACCGGATGGACATCGGTGTGGCATTCGGACGCTGTTTTCTTCCTTTACACGAGCGGGGATACGATCCCGCAGAACTTCTTCTGAAGTTCAATTTCATCCGGGACCGACTCTCGGCATCGATGAGCGGAAACTTCGGAGATCCATGCTACAGCGCTCTTCTCATATTTTCGTACCCCCTGGAAATGTTTTCCTTTCATTCCAACCTCGGCTACAGTGCAGTGGGGGCAGGCACCAGGGGAGATCCCGTATTCGGCCTCGCGGCTGTTGCGGAACTCGGAAAATTCGTTTTCGGAGTGGAAGCGGGAGGAGCCCGCGACCGCTTTGACTGGTGGCAGACCGGAGCGCGCTTTTCCTTCACCGGATGGTTGGCTGCCGATGCCGGGCTGGCGGGAAAATTCCGAAACCCGATAGACTTCAATGCAACCACAGGGCTCTTTTTCGCTTTCCCCTTGTGAGAGGAGAATATCATGCACATGGCGGACGCACTTCTCTCTCCTGCTGTTGGAGGAATTTTCTGGCTGGGATCCGCGGCACTGATTGGGTACTCCGCGAAAAAAATCAGTATGGAAGACGATATGACCAAGACACCGCTCATGGGTGTCATGGGAGCATTCATCTTCGCCGCCCAGATGGTCAACTTCTCGATCCCCGCCACAGGATCGAGCGGCCACATCGGTGGGGGCCTGCTTCTCACCGTAATGCTGGGCCCCTGGAGAGCGTTCGTCACTCTCGCCTCGGTGCTTGTGGTTCAATCTCTTTTTTTTGCGGATGGCGGCCTTCTGGCGCTCGGCTGCAACATTTTCAATCTCGCTTTTTTTCCAGCATTCGTCGCCTGTCCACTGGTGTTCAGGAAAGTCGCCGGAAACGGGAGGAATTCTGCCAGGCTGATGACCGGATCGGTTCTCGCAGCGATCGTGGGCCTGGAGACAGGGGCATTTTCCGTGGTGATTCAAACGATTCTTTCCGGGAATTCCGATCTGCCGTTTCGTATCTTCGTTACCTTCATGCTCCCAATACATCTGGCAATCGGTGCAGTGGAAGGGATCGTCACCTGGGCTGTCCTCGCCTTCCTTATTCGGGTACAACCGGTACTGGTTTCAGGCGAGTCGCATCACGCAATTTTCAAACCGCTCCCGGCGATTCTCGCGACAACGGCTCTCGTTATCGGCGGGGTTGTATCGTATTTCGCTTCGGAGCAGCCGGACGGCCTCGAATGGTCGGTGCTCAAGACTATAGGTAAAGAATCCGTAGAGAGGAAGCCGAGCCGCGTGGGATCCCTGTCGGAAGCCGTTCGGGGGCGTTGCTCGTTCCTTCCGGATTACAATTTCAAACCGGGTGCCGACACTTCCACATCGCCGATGAAAGGACTGCAGGCGTTCGGTACTTCGGTTTCAGGAATCACGGGCGTCTCCATCGGCCTGCTGTTCGCGTTCTTTGCGGGACTGGC
Source organism: uncultured Fibrobacteraceae bacterium (assembly GCA_964529145.1). Lineage (GTDB taxonomy): Bacteria > Fibrobacterota > Chitinivibrionia > Chitinivibrionales > Chitinispirillaceae > JAFGNB01. Next base: position 4,449 of record CAZGVZ010000050.1, read on the forward strand.
TCTCAGAAACAGGGATCGCGGAAAGGAAAAGCGTACGTGAAAGGGATGATTCACAGGCTCTCCCTGACCCCGCAAGGAACCCCCGGGGCTTCGCCGCTTTCCGGGCTTGACCACCGGACGCTTCTGATCGTATGGGCCTTTTTCATGGTTCTTCTCATGTCAATTGAAAAATACGACATAGTCCGTACGCTTTCCCTCGGAGCTTTTCCGGTTTTCGCAGCAGTCGCCTCCGGCATTCCCCCAGGGTGGCTCTTACAACGGATTTTTCTGATTTCTCCCTTTCTCGTGCTTACGGCAATCGCGAATCCATTTCTCGACCGCACCACGATCGCGACGATCGGAACTATGCCGGTCACCGGGGGAATGATTTCGGCCGGGGTTATCGTGGCCAAGGCAACTATAGCACTTGCCGGTATGCTGATCCTCGACCGGTGCATTTCAGTCGTCGGCCTCTGCGACGCACTTCGCCGCTTCGGCGTACCAACGGTGTTTACGACACAACTGCTGTTGATGCACCGGTATGTGTTTCTGATCGCCTTTGAAGCAGCAGCGATGCTCAAAGCGCGCGATCTGCGCTCATCCGGGAAAAAAGGCAGGGGTCCGTTCGTCACTGCCAACCTACTCGGAGCGTTGCTCCTGCGGTCGTCTGAAAGATCTGACAGGATCTACAAAGCGATGCTCGCCCGCGGATTCTCGGGTACGCTCCCCATTTCCCACCCGCATGGGTTCAGAATCGATGATGCGCTGTTTATCATCTCATCGATCGCAGGTTTGTCGGTGCTTCGATTTATATTATAGCCCATGCCGATTATAGAAATCGACCGACTCTCGTATACCTATCCCGACGGCACCAAAGCTCTCGACGGAATAACTCTTTCCATCGACTCGAACGAATCGGTCGGCGTAGCGGGACCGAATGGAGCGGGAAAAACCACTCTGATCAACCACCTCTGCGGCTATACGCTCCCTCAAGACGGAACCATCACCATCGCGGAGATCAGACTCTCGAAAAAGACTCTCGATCCGGTCCGCAGGAAAATGGGAGTCGTGTTTCAGAACACCGATGATCAGCTTTTCATGCCCACCGTCATGGACGATGTGGCGTTCGGACTCCGCTCTGCGGGTATGGCGCGAAAAGAGGCACTCGAGAGGGCTTGCCGGGAATTATCCAGGCTCGGCCTCGATACAATCGGCTCAAAGGCTCCTTTTCACCTCTCGCAGGGTCAAAAGCGGTTTGTCGCGTTCGCCGGAGTCATGGCGATGGAACCGGAAATTATTGTCATGGATGAACCGACCGCGGACCTCGACCCCCGCAACCGGCGTCTAACCATTGAATTGATCAACAGCCTCGTCTCGACCCGCCTTATCGTTTCTCATGATCTCGACTTTTTGTGGGATACCTGCAGCAGAGTGATACTCATGAACAATGGGAGGATCGCCGCGGACGGCCCTGCACGGGAGATACTCGCGTCCGGAGAACTCCTGGGAAAAAATGGACTCGAAGTGCCTCTGCGGCTTCAATCCTGAGGTGAGGGCGGGTCACCTCCGGTCGAGCTTGTCCCGGGAAACCCGGCCGAAAAAGCCGCCTTATCCGGCGACAGGATCCTTGAGCACGGGATACACCTGGGGAGTCTGTGTCTTCCGACCCAGCAATATCTGCTTGAGTTCTATCCCCGCCTCCCCGGCAACGGTCAGGACCTTATCCTCACGGTAGAACTCCAGGTAGAAGATGCGCCTGATACCGCTGTTTGCGATGAGCTTGAAACAGTTCCAGCATGGCGAAGCGGTGATGTAGATATCGGCACCATCAATGGCGGTGCCGTTCCGTGCCGCCTGGATGATCGCGTTCGCTTCCGCATGTACCGTGGCGACGCAGTGTCCGTTTTCCATCATATGACCGACGTCGTCGCAATGGGGCAGGCCGCGGATACTGCCGTTATATCCGGTCGAAAGAATTATTTTATCCCTGACGATGACCGCTCCGACATGTTTACGGTCGCAGGTAGAGCGTGTCGCGGCCTGCAACGCGATCCGCATGAAATATTCATCCCAGGATGCCCTTCTTTTCCGCTCGTCACTCATGATCACTCCTGGTCCGGAAGATTGTCGAGCATCGCCACCCGGCGCGCGTGCCGCTCTCTGCCGAAACTGCTCCGGAACCAGGCGTCGAGGATTTCATCAACCATCTCCATACCTGTCGTACGCCCTCCGACAACCAGAACATTGGCATCGTTATGCTGCCTCGCCATGGTCGCCATTTCCGGAGAAGTGCAGAGTGCAGCCCTCACTCCTTTGTATCTGTTGGCCGCGATCGAGATTCCAATACCTGTGCCGCACATCAGAATGCCCTGGCTGTATCTTCCGGAAGCGATCGACCGGGCGACCTTGAACCCGAACACAGGATAGTCGTCCGCCGGATCCAGTGTGGGGGCGCTCAGATCCTCGACTTCGAAGCCGTGCCGCCGGAGATACTCCTTCACGTGTTCTTTCGTTTCGAACCCGGCATGATCGGCGGCAATCACGATCTTCTCCTTCTTTTCATCCATGGACTTCGCTCCCTTGCAACGGGTGATTTGTGCCTCTGAAAACGGCTGCCCTGCCGGATCGAAAACCCGGACGGGTGGTTGATGCGGCGATACGTAAAATATAAAATGGCGCCGTACCGAAATAGAATCCGTATGCGGAACGTATGTACAGGGAGGCGGCAGATAATGAAGACAGGCTGGAAACCCAAGTGCAAAACGATACCCGATTCTCCATATACCCGTTTTCCACTATCCGAGTCTCCGGTACTGACCTTCAGCCCCGTTCTTTTCTCCAATAACGTTCGTGGCATCCTTTTTTCTTTCCGGACGGATTACCACGGTAACATTCTCCGCCGGAGCGACATCCAATCATTAGAACCAAGGGTCACCATTCATGCAGGAACTCGATGAAATAACTGTCAGGAAGGCCGCCGATGGCGACAAACGCGCTTTCAGAAAACTTTACGATCACTACTCTCCTTTTTTATGGAGAGTGGTGTTCACGATGTGCGGACGCGACATGACCGCTGCCGGCGACATGCTCCAGGATATTTTCATAAGGGTGTACGAATCGCTTCGGCAGTTCAGGGGCGACTCTGCTCTCTCGACCTGGCTGTACCGCGTCGCCTTCACCACCGTGGCGGCACAAAGCAGAAAAGCCCGGAACCGGTACAGCTTCAGGACCTTTGACGACACGATCCGGGGAAACGAAAGATCGGATACGTACGACGACCGGCAGTTGGCACAAAAAATCCTCGGGTCGCTCTCCGTCGAAGACCGGTTTCTTATAGTGTCCAGAGAACTGCATGGAATACCGTTCGAGGAACTGGCGGAAATAACCGGGCAGAAATCGGGAGCGCTCCGCACCCGGCTCCACCGGCTCAAGGAATCGATAAGGACCTCTTTTCATCCTGAACCCATTGCGGCAAACGAGGTATACCATGGAACATGAGAATCGGTTCTTCAACTTTCTGAAAGATATTCCTGAGCTTTCACCGGACATCTACGACCGCATAGAACAGCGGATTCACCGAAGATCTCTGGTCCGAAGATCCTTTTTCGCCGCGGCGGCACTGCTTCTGTGCGCGATCGGCGTCATCAATGCGATAATCACCATCAAACCGCCCCGAAATGACGTTTTGCAGCCTGAGATAGCGAGTGAGCTGCAGATCATCCATGACTATCTCAACGGTCGCGATCTTGAAACGGATCTCGAACTGTATACCGTTGTCGAGGGGTATTAATCAATTAAGGAGTGTGTATGAAGATGAAATCCGTTCCGGTCTTTGCGCTGATACTGACGGTCGCCTCGGTGGCAACGTGGGCCCAGCCCGCCCCTGGATCCGAAGCGAAGAAGGATGGACGGCACCACCGGATGTGGGCCGAACTGAACTTGAATGAAGATCAGAAAAACAGTCTCAAAGCCCTGCACCAGGAGATGCAGGAGTTGCGGGAAAAACACATGGAGGCGGTACGGACGGTGCGGAGCAAGATAAAAACCGAGTTGCTCAAGCCCGAACCTTCACAAAACGTGCTTTATGGGTATGCCGGCGAACTCGGTGAATTGCACAAACAGATGTCCAAAGACAGGGGCGACCACCTTCTGAAGGTGAAAAAGGTGCTCACTCCCGATCAGTTTGTAAAGCTGGTGGAAAAGGAAAACCGTATGGGGGGCAAAGGCTGGAAGGGGAAAGGGAAAACCTGCCCGCATAAGAGAGGTCCCTGCGGCGGATACAAAGGAGACGGTTCCCAGGGAGGGAATACGCCGCCTCGCGAGGCCGACTGAACTCTTCCCGAGTTCGGTACAGGAAAGGAGACCGCCCTGCACTCCCGCCGGCGGTCTCATTATCACTCCGCTCATTCCGTATCACCGGACGGTCCATGCGCCCGCGGGTGCGCCTGCCGGTAGATCTTTACGAGATGCTCCCTGGAGACATGCGTATAGATCTGAGTGGTGCTGAGTGAAGCGTGACCGAGCAGTTCCTTGACCGCCCGGATATCCGCCCCGCCGTCCATAAGATGGGTCGCGAACGAATGGCGCAAAACGTGAGGACTCCGTTTCTTATGGTGAGACACCGTCGACAGCTCCCGCCCCACCAGACGCTGAATCTGTCTTCTCGATATTCTCCCGTCCCTCTTTCCCGGGAAAAGCGGTCCGCCTTTCCCGCCGTCGAGTCCCTTTTCATGCAGATAGTCCGTAATCAGCTCAACCGAGAAATGGGTTAGCGGAACGATTCTCTCCCTTCTTCCTTTTCCCAGAACCCGGATCGTCTCGTGGTGGAAATCGATTGCGGAGATGTCGAGCATATGAAGCTCTCCGAGCCTTATTCCGCTTCCGTAAAAAAGCTCCACTATCAGACGGTCACGATTCCGGTTCGGATAATCTCCCTGGGCCGACAGAAGGTTTCCCGTCTGTTTCCGGGTCAGGAACACCGGAAGGGAGGAATCAGGCTTGGGGCTTGCCAGCACCCTGGTGGGATTCGCTTTCAGAAGCCCGTTCCTGAGGCAGTAACGGGAAAAACTCTTAAGCGCCGCAAGTTTCCGGGCGACCGACCTGGGCTTCATTCCATTGCGGCTGAGGTAAAACAGAAATGCCCGCAAATGGGCTTTCTGCATGCATGAGACAAGTCCGGCATCGCTCTTTTCCCGAAGGAACTTTTCGAACTGGCGATGGTGTGCCCGGAAAAACCGCGTTCCTTTTTCAGATAATCGAGAAACCGTTCGATTGTCTCACTGAGCAGCATATACGACAATTCCTCTTTCGTAAAAACATTCCGGCGGCGTAATCGTCATACTTTTCGAGGCTATAAACGGCGGAGCCGGCGGTTTTTCACTCTGTTCGGTAAGCGTAAGGGTCCGGTGAATGCAGCACGTCGCTATCTTACCTCTCCCTACGTGCGCAATCCCCGGGTTGGCTGGTTTGCGATGTCGCATGCGCCTGTAAGTAATAAAGTATATTTAAAATACCTGTTCAACAACAAAAGGAATTTATGAGAAAAGGAATAATTCTCGCGGGAGGATCAGGTACCCGGCTGTTCCCGGTAACGATTGCGGTAAGCAAACAGCTGATGCCAATCTATGACAAACCGATGGTGTATTATCCTCTTTCAATTCTCATGCTTGCCGGTATCCGGGAAATTCTGATCATCACCACCCCCGAGGACCGCGTTTCTTTCGAACGGCTGCTGCGGGACGGATCGCAGTGGGGAATCACGCTGTCCTTTGCGGTCCAGCCCCGCCCGGAAGGTCTGGCTCAGGCGTTCATCATCGGTAAGGAGTTCATTGGAGGCGACCCCGTTGCGCTCATCCTCGGCGATAACATTTTCTGGGGTCACGGACTCGTCGAAAATCTCGCAACCGCGTTCGAGCGTTCCGCCGGTGCCACCATTTTTGCCTATCAGGTCAACGACCCACACCGGTACGGGGTGGTGGAAATCGACAAATCAGGAAAGGCAGTATCGCTCGAGGAAAAACCCCCCGAGCCAAGATCCAACCTCGCGGTGACCGGCCTTTATTTCTATGACAGCCGGGTGAGCGGGTTCGCCGAGGGCCTCACCCCCTCCGACAGGGGCGAACTGGAGATCACCGATCTTAACAAATGTTATATGTCGGCGGGGGAACTGAACGTCATCACTCTGGGACGGGGAATCGCATGGCTCGACACGGGCACCCACGAATCGATGCTGCAGGCCTCGGAATTCGTTGAAACCATACAGTCCAGGCAGGGCCTCAAAGTATCGAGTCCGGAAGAGATCGCGTTCCGGAGAGGCTACATCTCGGCGGAACAGCTCGTTTCGCTCGCGAAACCCATGATGAAAAACCAGTACGGTCAGTATCTGCTCAATGTCGCCAGAAACACTCTTTACATAAGGTAACCACATGGAATTCAGGCCGACTCATTTACAGGGGCTGACGGTGGTACAGCCGGTGGTATTCGGCGATCACCGTGGTTTTTTCCTCGAAACTTACGTTTTCGAACGCTTCAGGGAGGCGGGAATCGCTTCGGTTTTTACCCAGGACAATCACTCCTGTTCCAGGGAGGCCGGGGTGCTGCGCGGATTGCATTTTCAGAATCCTCCCTTTGCACAGTCTAAACTGGTTCGGGCCACGCGGGGAAGCGTGTTCGACGTCGCTGTGGATCTTCGCTCCGGCTCGTCCACGTTCGGGGAATGGTTCGGCATCACTCTCAGCGCCGAAAACTTTACCATGCTTTTCGTACCCGCGGGTTTCGCCCACGGCTTCTGCACTCTCGAGCCAGATACCCACGTCCAGTATAAAGTCGACGCTCCCTACTCCCCCACGCACGACAGCGGCATCATCTGGAACGATCCCCGGATCGCCGTGGACTGGCCGGTCGGCTCGCCTATACTCTCCGCGAAGGATTCCGCACTTCCGCAGCTGAGCGAGCGGCCTTCTCCCTTCAAATAACGGGATTTTCGCGGCCAACCAAGCCACCGCCTGTGCAGGGGCACTCCATGGCATGCATGCCTGCGGAAAACAAAAGAATGTCATGCATTCCAAGGTACCGCCTTACTCAAACCACAGAGCCGGCGGCTCCCCATGTTGAATCCCTGTAGTGGAATGACGCTCCCTTATGCACCAAGGGCGACGGAAAGGAAAGCCCAATTAAGGGTATCCGCCTTTCGTAATAAAGTTGAGTCCGGTCACCGTTTGCAGAAAACCGGCGATCGTTGAAAATGAACGATTCATACCTCGATCGAACGATTCATTAAAAATTGAAATGTGGAGCCGTAAGAGAAACGGCGCGACCGCCGGAAGCCTTGCTCTGGAGATGGAAATGACGATCGTCCGATCGGGATCATAACTCAGGAGCATAGATTATGGCACCCATTACCAATACCGACCGTTCCGGACGAAACCTGTCCGGCGAGGACATGAAGCTTTCGACAGCGATCTTCGCGGGGGGCTGTTTCTGGTGTATGGTTCCACCGTTCGAAAACCTGCCCGGCGTGGAAAAGGTTGTTGCCGGATATACCGGCGGTACTCTGGAAAATCCATCATACGACGAGGTTTCCACTGGAAAGACCGGTCATGTCGAAGCCGTGGAGGTCCATTATGATCCACGGAAGATCAGTTACGGCGAACTTCTCGACGCCTTCTGGCGAAACATCGATCCGACCGATCCGGGAGGTCAGTTCGCGGACCGGGGGAAACAGTACGTTCCGGCGATTTTTTACCATACCGAAGAAGAGAGGAAAGTCGCGGAGTCCTCGAAAGCGGCTCTCGACAAATCGGGCGTCCTTAAAGGCCCTGTGGTGACTCCGATCCTCCCATCGCGGCCTTTCTATCCAGCCGAAGAGTACCACCAGGATTACCACAGAAAAAACCCGTTCCGGTACAAGCTTTACCGGCAAGGATCGGGAAGGGGGCCGTTCCTCGACAGGACATGGGGCGACGAAAAGAGTTCGGAAACCGGGACCGCTACAGCGGAACGATCTTCGGAAAATCAACGCCAGAACCTCGAACTCAGGCAAAGGCTCACCCCGCTGCAGTACGATGTAGCGGTCGGTTGCGGAACGGAACCGCCGTTCAAAAACGAGTACTGGGACAACAAACGTGAGGGCATCTACGTGGATATCATCTCGGGCGCTCCGCTGTTCAGTTCCCGGGATAAATTCGATTCCGGCACAGGATGGCCCAGCTTTTCGCGCCCCCTCGATCATGAGGCCATCGTCGAAAGAGAGGACGACAGTCATTTCATGCACCGGATCGAGGTTCGCGGCAGGGCGGGAGACACGCATCTCGGCCATCTCTTTCCGGACGGCCCGGCGCCTACCGGTCTGCGATACTGCGTCAATTCCGCTTCCCTTAAATTCATCCCGAAGGAGGAACTGGAAAAGGAGGGGTACGGAGAATACGCCCGGTTGTTCGAATGAAATATACCGGTGTGCTCCTTCAAGTGCGGAAAAGCGGCGCTCCATGGATTATTTTTACCTGTCTTTGCAGGGAGTTGAGCCATGGTGAAGAAACGGTTGCGAAGGATCTGGGCGGAAATTTTCGAAAAAGAGGGCATTCCCGATGACGTGTCTTTCTACCAGCTTGG
>CAZGVZ010000051.1:0-12781 GCA_964529145.1 uncultured Fibrobacteraceae bacterium
CTTACGCTTAAGGAACGGAGTGACAACGCCGTGGTCCCCTTGCTGAAAATCCCATTCTTACCGAGGCAGGTAATGGACGGTTTCGCCAGTGGAATAAAATGCGGTCGAGGTCAAATTTCGCGAGGACCAAGGGCAAAAGTCCGTGGTTTTCGAGACACCTCTATTTGATCACCAGAACCGTTCTGAAACCGATCGATGCGGCGCCCGCCTCAGGCGGCATTGTACTTCGGGTTCCGGCCTGTGAAAAATAGAGGGAATTGTTCCAGCTTCCGCCTCTGATCACTTTTGTTTCACCTTCGACAGGACCGTAAGGATCGACCGCCGGAGCCCTCAGATAATATTCCGGATCGAACCAGTCGTTGACCCACTCCCAAACATTTCCGGCCATATCGTACAACCCCGATACATTGGGCTTTTTGCGGGCGACCGGATGCACCCGTCCGCCGCTGTTTTCTCTTGTCCACGAATACTCTTCCGCCGCCGCTGGATCATTCCCCCAAAAAAACAGGGTCAGGGAATCTCTCCTGCACGCGTATTCCCACTCCGCCTCGGTGGGGAGCCGGTAGCCTTCCGCACGCATGTCCGCTACGAGACCGTCAAGCACTGTTTTACCGTCCGGATTCACCGTACGCGAATGATATGCATACACCGTATCCCTTCCGTCCAGAACACTCCGAGCATTACAGTAGAGCACCGCGTCGAACCATGAAACGTTCCGGACGGGAAGTATCGCCTCTTCACCCTCGATCAAAGTACCGGCCATCACATGTGCGTAATTCCCTGCCGTGACTTCAGTGGTGTCAAGCCACAGATCGCGGGTGAATCCGGTCACGTGCAATGGAGACTCGGAACTGTCGAACCCGCTTTGCCCCATCTGAAAAAATGCGGATGCGCTTCTGAGCAGAACCATTCCTTCCGGTCCTTTGGGCGCCGTTTCGGTAGTGAATTCACCTGATGATTCTATCCGCGCTCCGGAAATATCTTGCGCCGTCAATTTCCATTCATAGGTGGTCGATGCCTCGATATCGCCGACGATTACCGAGCTGTCTTTCCCCATGTGGAAAAATACCGTGTCCTTGCCGGTTTTCGTGATCAACAACGAAAACGTGATCGTATCGGAACTATCGGGATCATGCGCGGAAAAGGAACAGCGGAGAGTACCGGTGTTCTTCGCGAAATCGTAGGTATCCAGTGAAGCATCCTCACCGCTCCGGGGAGCGACAAGCCGGACACTGTCAGGATACCGGTTGAAAAGGAGTTTGAAACTGTCAATAGCGACGAGTCCGTCATCGTCTCTTGCGGCCCAGCGTACGTGGAGCATACCGCCCTTGGGGTTGGAAAACCGGGCCGGAACCATCCCCGAAGTATCCGCACAGGCGCTGTCACTCCACTCCTCGCCAACCGTTCCCCACAGAAACATGGCGATCCGGCCGTTCGAATCCTGTGCCCGGAGTATCCTTTCGACAACCTCGCTCCTTCCCGCGACGGCATCATCATCAATCGGAACAAGTACCGGCGGACAACCGAGCACAGTAACTTCGAATCGCGATACCGCGGAAACCAGCCCCAATTCATTCACCGTTCGCACCAGAACCGGCCGGACCCCCGTGTCGGCTATTTTCCAGGCTCTTTCGAGCAGACCGGTATCCGTAGATTCGAATGTGGCGCCTTCGTCAAAGGACCATTGGTACCCGACGATTCGTCCGCCTTCACACGCGCCTTCCACTGCCATCGGCAGTTTATCGTGTACTGCGATCGTGGTGTCCCCCGGAAACCCGGTGATCTCGGGAACGCACGACGTTGCCGTACCCTCGCTGTCATACGGATTATTCCACTTTCGGTCCGGCCCGATCCACGAACAACAGACGACCATTGACAGCATCAATGAAGCGATGGTGCGAAACGGCGGGATTATGACTCGACCTCTCAACATGACTGTCTTGCATGCCCCTCGTAAGTATCATTTGCCATTGCTCAGATTTCCCGGCGTCAAAAGATGAAAGATACGTAAAAACCTGCAAGACAGAATCCCGCGGCTCCGTAAAAGATGTTCCGGTAAAGAATCGGTTTCCTCGCCTGATCACGGTTCCTGTTATAGGATTCCTTCATCAGTTCAAATTGCTCTTTCGTGGTTGCTTGATCGTAGGCTTTCGATGCCTCTGCACTTTCTACCAGATGTCCATAAGCCTTCCAGTCGTAATAAGCGCCTGCCGCCGCCATTATCAGGCCGCACGCGCCGAAAACGCTTTTTTGAATTGTCTGCCGTCTGTGGCGCATTGCCCTGGCGGCCGCTGTGACCGAATCCTTTACCGTCTGGGTCTGCTCCATTACATATGAGAATAAGGGCGAACCGTCCGGGGTCAGCTCGATTCGGCGGATAACCGGGATATGACCCGGATAAGTGGCCATGATGGAATGTGTTCCCGGCGCGATGAACCGGTTGAGATAGGGCGTGGTGCCAAGTATGATTCCGTTCATCGAAAGGGTAGCCCCGGAGGGTTCAGTCATTACATGAAGGAGTGCACATTTTTTTGTGCAATCGAGTTCAATATGCTTCTTCTCGGAAGGCTCGACCGAGACAAGTGTCGAGTATACGACTACACGATTTTGCTTGATTTCAATAAGGAGCATACCCGGTTCGACACTGAATCCCTGATCCGCATCGGGCTCTCTTCTCAGGCCGTTTATGTAAAACTCGGTACTGTCAGGAACAGCCGAAAAAATGATTTGTCCCTGCGCAGGATTTTCTGAGGAAAAACAGATCTTGTACCATGAAAGAAAACAGAGCGCCACGAGGACGGTCCTGCTCATTTTCAGGGTTGCCGAATCAGCCCCTGTTTTCCTGTGCCTCCTGACGAAACAGCGTTTATTCAATGCCGTTTCCTTCGTTGAATTCAATGAGATATACTCCCGGAGTTCTCTTTTCCTGCTTACTGTGTATCGGCGATTTCCGTGAGGCCGGTCCTTTAAAAACCGGTATACGCCTCCCTTTCAAGTCATATATCCGGTGCCGGCGACCGCTCTGGGAGAAGGAGGTGAGGGAACCGGGGTGGAGAAATACAGGTTTCCGGCTTCCGTTATTCCTGGAGATCCGCGTCACACACCGGACCGGTGCCTTGTACTCGGGCAGCAAACTGACCTCGTCAAAGTACAGGTCTCCGGACGAGAGGCCGCAGTTGAGTTCGATCCGGGAATTCGAGTCGCCCGGTTCACGCATAGTGAAAAGCGATGTATACCTTGTGGGACCGGAAGTCAGTTCGATGGTGCCTTCTGCGGAATCAGAATAACGGGTGAAAGGATCGGCGTTTCCGCAAACATTCACCTGAATGACCGTCGGTTCATCGGCATGCGCGAGGAAAGAAAAACGGTAGGTCTGCCCCTCTTCGAGGGTAATACCGGACTGAATCAACTGGATTTTCCTGAAGTCACCCCCGCTCTTCTCGATCGAAATATGATACAGCCCCTCCGGACTGATTTCTCCTTCGGCTTTGCCTTCAGAAACATCGAAGTTCCACCCGGCGGATTCCAGGGAGAATGTACCGTTTCTGATCAGCTCCCGCCTGGGCGCGATTTCGAACGCCCCCTCGTTGAGAGCGCTTGCTGAAGGATTTTCAACACTCGAAATGCGGATAAGGCACCATGCCGAAACATCCTGATCCGGCGTCCAGATAAACGATCCGCTGTTTTCCACCGAAGAGTCGATGCTGCGCCATGTGGATCCATTGTCTTTTGAAAGTTCTATCCGCACGGCGCCGACGACACCGTGTCCCTGCCAGGTAATGGCGTATGGAACCCCCTCGAACAGGAGCTCCGAAGCCGGGGGTGTCGCGATTTGAATGATGGGCTGGACGACTTTTTCCAGCCGAACCTCCCGAATCGCAACCAATCCGGTATTCTTTCCACAATTGAATTCAAGACGCACATCCGTGTCGGTCGCGTGTTTCATGACGAATGTGCGCTCGAATAATTGCCGTTTAGGATTGATGCTCAGGGTGTCTCGCCCGGAGTAGGATACGTAATCACCACCGTTGCGCGAAAGACTGACTTCTATTGTTCTCTCAATCGAGCTCGAAAGCTGAAAAGAAAGAGTATAGATTGCACCACTGTCAAGCGTTATATGAGTTTGGGTGAATTGAATCGACCATACCTCCGATCCCGGAGAAGAAATATCTATCTGGTAGGCGTTGCTCTCCACCTTGCTTGAAGCCTGTCCTCCATTATATTGCCCGAGGTCGTTCCACCCGGAGTCACCCTCGAAATTTCCATTGACAATTAGATTCGTTTGTGAAAAAAGCGGAACGAAGGCGAATACGATCTGGGTCACGATCATCAAAAGGAATTGCCCATGATCCGTGCGTGCGTATCTTTCAGGCAGGGTTCTCTGATCTCTGCGGCTGAGTCGGAACTGGAAAAACGCCAAATCGAACAGTACCTTATTATAGTGAGGGTTTGTTTTCGTTCTGATTTTAATAATATAATAGATTTATTTTTAAAACATCAAAAATAACCATGGCTTCGAATTCCTCTTAATTCTTCTTTTCTCAAAGACATGCGCAATCAAAACCATTTTTCGTCGTAGCCGGGTACCTGTAAGAAAACTTTTCCAGCCTTATGACTTTTAGTATATTTTAATGGAGTTTTACACTCCTGCTTCAGTAGCCCCCCTCGACGGGTTGAGTTTCGAGTATCGAAAAGGCTTTCCTGAAGAACAGAATGATATGCACGATGGAGGAGTGAGTCCAAGTTCGATATAAAAGGATCTCCAATGAACGACTCGTCCATTCTCCCTGATGGTGACTCTTCACCCACACCTGCTCCATCATTCGTGCTTTCTGACCCGGACCTCGCGTTTATACCACAATCCGATAGTGTATCTTCCGGCTCAAAAAATCAGGCCGCTTCAAGAAAAAGTAAAAACCGGTCGGGGAGTGATGAGCAGCCGACGATCCTTTTTGCCGCTCCGCTGGCTCTGAAATCTCAAGGGAACGGGAAGAACGATGTCCATCCATCGCACCGGCAATCACACGATCATACGACACGTTCCCTTCCTCCCCGCGTTCTGCGTTCCACCCTTACAGGTTACGACGACGGATCAGGAAATTACGATACTTCCAACACAAAAGACCAGTCGCCCCTTCTCGGGGGAACGGATTTCCTTCCCCAAAGGTTTCCCGCAGACGCACCCGACACCGTTGATTCGATACTGATACGACTTGTAACTTCAGAGCCATTCCTGTCGGAAGGCGATCTTCTTTACCTTCTCAAACGAGTTCACGGATTCAGTATTTCCAGAAGAACGCTCAAACGAGCGCTTTTCCGAAACGGACTCGAGAACGCTTACAAAAGATATCGCGCATATATATCAGGATAAAACGGATCATGACAACGACCTCTCCGGATATAACCAACAGCTCGGCTCTGCAACTCTATCATACGGCGTACCGGTACCATTACGAGACCAATGAAATCAAGGAAGCATGCCGCCTTTACAGGGAGATCATACGCCATTTTCCCGAATCCAACGAGTGCGCTTACGCTGTCATTCAGTTGGAGAAAATCGGTGCGCAGGAAGCGATTAAAATTCTAAATGGCGGTTCATTATATAAAGTGCTCGCGTTCATTGCGCTTCTTTTCAGCCTTTTTGCTCTTTTTATCGCTGGAACAGCCCTTCTGCTCGTGCTGGATAACAAGGAACTTTCGTGGTATACTGATAGTGCAGAGTCTTTGTGTTGCACTATTTCGGAAGATATACCGGATTCATTACGGCAGATTGATTCAAACCTGCCGGTGATATAACGGTCTATATCCGTTCGGCACTCTGTCATTCACCACATCATCCGGAGTGTGCGATAAATCTGTCTTGAAGCACGGGTGGATCCTATATCATGCATCCAATTGAAAAAATCCATAAGATGATCTCCTCGGGCCATGTCCTCGATAACCGTGGGGGTTGGACATCGAGAGCCGAAGCCTTGAAGAATAAAAGATTTCTTCTCAAGCACGTCCTGAACGGAGAGGTCGAAATAGGCGGAAAATGGATTAAACTGGATGAATTGAAGTCCCGGCAGGATTCCGTTTCTCCAAATCCGCAAGAAAGCGGGATTGGGGCGGACAGGAGTTTACCCATTCTACCAGACGCTTTTCAGCATCCTTCCGAAAAAAAATTCACCGGCTCCAGGTGCGATGATGAGAAACCGGGTTCCGATTCATTCCAAAAACCGAGGGACCATAAAGATTCACCGCATGCGGATCTGCCTCCACAACCGAAAATCTCAGTCGGGAAAAAACCCGAGGATACCGACACTTTTCAGAAAGAAACGATCACCATCCGGACAATTCCGCTAGGTAACGAAACTACTCTTACCATATCGGAATCCCGGGCCGGTTCCGCCCTGGTCGCGATCTGTTCGGTTCATGGTTTCATTGATCAATCCAATGCCGACGACTTCAATTCCCAGCTTTTTTCGATGCTCGATTTCGGAGTCCGTTTCTTCATAATTGATCTGGAACACACAACTCTTGTCGGAAGCGCGGGATGGGGTATCCTTGCTGTAGCCGCCCGTCTGATCAAGGCGGCTCACGGCCATCTGATGGTGTGCGCAATGAGCGAGGACCTGCATGAGAGTTTCTCGCTTCTTCAGTTCGAGGAGGTGATAGATGCGCAAAAATCAATCACTGAATGCCTGGGTGTGGTCAGCGCCATCATCAGGCGGCAAAAGGAAAGCGGCATACCCGACAGGGAAGACACAGACTCTTTTTCCATTTACGGCAAATCATATGACGACCTGCCGCTTCCGGAAAAGGTCAAGACCATCATCGCCCAGAACGGGCCGCTCTCTTTTTTTCGGATAAGCGCACTTCTGAAAAGGGAACGTTACGGAAAAGTCAAAATAAATCCGGCCAGGCTCTATCTCCTGCTCAAAGAGCTGAATCTGGAAACATACGGTAAAAGGGTGCGGTTTTACCGCTCGTGTT
Organism: uncultured Fibrobacteraceae bacterium; assembly: GCA_964529145.1. Lineage (GTDB taxonomy): Bacteria > Fibrobacterota > Chitinivibrionia > Chitinivibrionales > Chitinispirillaceae > JAFGNB01. Next base: position 6,976 of record CAZGVZ010000051.1, read on the forward strand.
AATGACCTGGAGCACTATGTACGATCATTTGTTTTCCTGCAGCCATCTCTCTGCCTCGATAGCAGCCATACAGCCGCTGCCTGCAGCGGTTATCGCCTGACGAAAAACAGAATCCTGTACGTCCCCCGCAGCAAAAACCCCGGGGATGGAGGTACGTGTCGAACCCGGAACGGTTCTGATGTATCCCATTTCGCCTGTTTCCAGCTGGCCTTTGAGAAATACCGTGTTTGGAACATGCCCAATAGCCTCGAAAGCACCGGCAACCTGAAGCAGAGAAATCGATCCGTTTACGGTGTCTTTCAGGCGCAGGCTGGTAAGCTGTGTTTCACCGCAGAACTCCTCGACAACCTTGTTCCAGAGAATCTCGATTTTTTGATGGTCCATAGCCCGTTTTTGCATGACACTGCTCGCGCGAAGCGCATCACGACGATGGATCAGATACACCTTTGAAGCGAATTGTGTCAGATGCATGGCTTCTTCCAGCGCGGTATCTCCACCGCCTATGACCGCCAGTTCCTTGTTCCGGAATGCCGGGAGCGCACCGTCGCATACTGCGCAAGCAGAGATTCCTCTCCCCCACAATTTTTTTTCGGATCCAAGCGGAAGCCTGCGCGCCGTTGCTCCCGAGGCAACGATCAAAGTTTCGGTTGTGTAGGTCTCCCCGCTCGAGGTCACCAGTATGAAGGGGTATTTTTTAAGATCGGTGCCGGCTATATCCTCCATGATCATCCGCGTTCCATGTTTTTCGGCCTGTTCACGCATCTGGGCCATCAGCTGCGGCCCAAGTATGCCTTCGGGAAAGCCAGGGAAATTCTCCACCTTATTTGTAATCATAAGCTGCCCTCCCGGAATACCTCCCGCCTGAAATCCTTCAAAGAGTAAGGGATTGAGGTTCGCACGCGCAGCATAGATCGCCGCAGTCAAACCCGCAGGTCCGGAACCGATAATCGTAAGCCGTTCTTTCATAATCATTTCTCCTTTTCAAAGAGTACTGCGCGGTCTCCGACCGCCTTGCGGCTTGCCGGTTTGAGCCGAATCATGATATAATCAAAAAACCCCGTGTACAATCATTATGTAACGCGTATGGCCGGACGCATGGACATGAAGCACGGTAAACTAATAAATATAGAAAACGGCTGAAACAGGGAAAAAGCGATTCCTGAAATTGTGTTCACCATCACAGTCCGACCCGGAAAAAAATCGTAGTATTTACTGCAGGGTTGCGGACCGTATGAATTGATCAGCAAAGGATCTGAAGATGAAAAACCAGGTATCCACCTTAATTGCCTCACTTCTCTTTCTGGCCTCGTATCCGGCTCGGGCCGTTACGGTGCAGGGAATCGTCACGGATTCGAAGCTGACACGGCTGCCTTACACTAACGTGGAATTTTTCGAACCGGAGATGGAAACCGTCCTGCACTCGGTACAAACCGATGCATCAGGCTACTTCCTGCTTTCCGATGTAGCCGAAATGGATTACCAGATCCGTATCAGCGCACAATACTTTCCCACCCAATGGTTCTCTCCCTGGGGAAACTCCACCTATCGGCAGTTCACTACGAAAATCAGTTCCGAGGTGATGTCGACTCTTGATACCATTCGGATTACCGTAGTAGAGGTTCCGATCGAAAATCCTCCCGAAAAATCACTGACCGTTTTACTTACCGATTCCGTGGGAGCCACGCTGTTCAATCATACAGGTGGAGAGATCGCGCTTATCCGCAATTTCGATTTTGCCGAAGTCCGGGTTGCGGCAATCACCACAGGATCCATGGTATACTTCGATTTGCTGCAACCCGCAGAATACGCGATCAGGGTCAGTTCCAACAATTTTCCGCTCCAGTATTTCGATCCGGACAGGAACACGGTCAGGCCACGGACATTCATCCCTGTTTTCGATGGCACCTCTTTTTCGCAGATAGTCCACTTAGTGGAAACACCGGCCGGAGAGGCCTCCATCAGCGGGTACTGCATGTCGGAAACAGATGCCCCGCTCAGCGGAATCACCGTTTCTCTTTGCCAGCCTGTCGACACATTCCCGGTGCTCCATTCCACAATTACAGGAACGGACGGCTCCTTCTCCTTCACTTCTCTGGTGTATGCAGGCTATTACCTGAAATTCCAGGGAAACGTCTATCCCGACCAGTGGTATTCGCCCGCACGAGGGGCAACCACCCTTTTTCCCGATGACATGGTCTGGGCGATGGAGGATGCTGTTAACCGGATCACGGTTCGTCTTTCACAGAGCCCTGTAGACAATCCCATTTCAGGGTTCGTGATAATGGTTGTCCGGGACACCGCCGGAGAATTCCTGACCACAGCCGTAAAAATTGAATTCATCGACAGCGTCACAAATCTCATCCACAGCCCTGGATTCGATCCGAATACCGGAATCCATGTGATTCGGGACCTGCCTGGAGGCAATTATGCGATCAAGATTTCCTGCGCCCCTTATCCCGATCAATTTTATTCTCCTTTCGGGAACAGCAGCACGCCTGATTTCCATGCCCTGATCGCTTCCGGCGATACAATGACCTTCGATGTCACGATGCTGATGGTTCCGGGCCAGACCACAGTTCCGAACTACGGTTTCCTCAAAGGCTACGTCCACGACTCCGCCGGGGCGCTGATGAATACGGCGATCAATGTTTTCGATCTCGAAAACACACTGATCCAAACCGTTCATACGATCGACGACGGAACGATTCCCCCGACAAGGCTTGCAGTTCAGAACGTGTTCATCGAAATCCGGGCTGTGGGATATCCGGTGCAGTACCTGTCTCCCGAAGGACTGACAGCCGTTCTTTCCACCGTGAATTCAATTTATGTCAAATTCGGCGACACACTCGCCTTCGATGCATTTCTCACCCTCATGCAAAGCGACACCGGGACTGAACCCGTTACAAGACCCCAGGTAAGGGGCATAGCCCGGGACGCAGTCACACTCGATTCTCTGAGCGGTGTTCGAATCGTGCTTTTCGATTTTGAACCCCCTCCGGACATCAATCCCGGAACTTTCTGGTCTGGCAAGGTAACCTATACCGATTCCACGGGACAATTCAAGTTTTACGACGTGCCTTCGGGGCCCTACCGCTGCATGGCGGAAGCGGATTCCCTCAATTACGTCGCACAGTTTCACATGAACACCGATAACCTGGCGAACGCGATGACATTCGCAGTCGATCCGGCATCGTCCATCGATCTTGAATTCAGTCTTCGTAAAGGTGCCGCTCTCGCCGGAACGGTAATGAGCCGCTTGGGTTCACCGATCGCGGAAGCGACCGTGGAGTTACGCAACACGGACAACAGCAGGTGGTACACAGGCACGAGCGGGGAGGACGGCTCGTGGAAAGTGACGGGTATCCCCCGGGGGACCTGGCATGTGGGAGTTCGTCACGACCGGTACATACCGGTTTACGAAAGTCTGTCGCGCGAGTACACCGTTTCCGAAGGGGGCACGACAACCGTTCCGGCATTCCGCATGGAAACCGGTGCATTCATTGAGGGGCGTTTCTCCTCCCCACTGCCGCTCAACTCGACCACCGGCATGCACCCCAGAGGCGATCTGTGCATGTACGACGATTCCATAACCAGGACAGGACCGATATGGCCCGAACATCGCTCGGGCATCCGTTTCGAACCTTCATCCACCACCTTCGATACCGGAAGGTTCCTTTCCGACCCCCTCCCACCCGGCAGATTTCAAATTTGCTATATACCTCAACCCCAAAGCCCGGACATGGCGGAATTGGGAGAGAACGTCTTCCTGCTCTCCGGAATCGGTCATTCGTTTCTCGGCGTGGCGGGACCGGCCGGTCCATCGTCATTCCCGATTGCGCCCGAAGACACCTTGAAAGACATTCCTCTCGTGTTTCGGAAAGGGTATTCGATTGTCGGCAGGCTCAAATGCGAGGACGGAACGGCACTGTCAGGCAACTATGGGCTGGATGCATTCCGGCAATTCGATAGTTCATTTCTCCTCATCAGTTCCTGCGCGATACTCCCGGATGGCAGATTCGAGCTCGCCGGGCTTGCCGACGGTGAAGATTACTATATCGGAGTGCATGCGGAAGGATACCCTTACCAGTTCTGGTCCGAAGGGAAAAACACCCTTTATCCATCAATACCCTATCATTTTTCGGTCGAATCCTTCACGCCGCCGGCCCCCCTTGTCATTCGCGACCCTGTGGGATTCGAGCCGCCCTCTCCCACCCCGCTGTCGCTATGGATCGGCAATGACTCGCTCGGTTTTCCCTTGCTCACGTGGAGAGCCGATCCGTCGCTAAGGATGGAAGCGTTCACTCTTTACAGCATCGACAGGTCGGGTACGCTGTCGACTCTTCTCTCCTTTTCCTCGCAGGACGGGAGAAACTCCTTCAAATACCGCGATCTCCGTGATTTCGGCGTCTGGCGCGATTATGTCGTTGTCGGTAAAAACGATTCGATCGTTTTGCGTTCCAATCGCATCGATTTCGATCCGCGTCGCAGCCCTGTTTCCGATACTGTTTCTCCTCTTTGGCTCGATGTGACCGCCAACAGGTGGGGGATCGGGCTCGAATGGGGTATCTCAAAGGATACGGGACTGGCAGAAGCGGACTCGATAAATGTTTTCAAGGCCACAGGAACCGAACCCTTCAAATTATTGTTTCGCAGGCCGGCATGGGAACATTTGCTGAATGACCATACCTGGTCCAGGGAGGATTCCGGAAAAACCTTAGCCTACTATATCGAATTCCCGCGGCGCGGCATCAAATCCCGGATCGCTTCTCTGTCGCTCGACAGAAATTTCTATTCATCGCTCGCCAGGGTTCTCCATGTGGGGCCGTATGAGCAGTATAGAAGAATCGGGGATGCGATCGCGGCTGCCGTAGATTTCGACTGTATAGGTGTGCGTTCGGGAACTTACGTAGAAAATATCTCTTTTGGCGGCAAGCTGCTCCATTTGAACGGTGAGTGGGAATCCGGCAACCCGCCGGTTATCGATGGCGGGGGGAGAGTCGCTATCACGATCCCTGTATGCTCCCGTGGAATAGAATGGGAACGACCTTCCATTTCCGGGTTCATCATCCGTAACAGCTCAACAGGCATCAAGTGCGGCTCAGATATCGAAATCCGTGAATGCTGCTTCGAAAATGTTTCCGCCGCGGTTTCCATGTCCATCGACAGCGCTGCCCTGTTACGTGAAATCCTGAGGAACCCGTTCAAATCCTCGATCATCCAGGGACAGGTGCACCATTGTACATTTATCGCATCGAAGTCAGGGAGCCTCGTTGCATCCGCAGCCGCGGCCGGCATCGCCGAACGATCGGACTACGATGACGAACAACAACCCTCGATCCCTCGGGAATATTTCATCGTTCCCGCCCTGTCTCTGAGTTCCCACATTAACATTGAACGATCCAGCATCGCTTTCTATCGTTCACGGGGGCTGCAGTTTTCTCTGCCCGTCACTCTGCAGGGCGGTTCGACCCATATCACTTTCAAGGCCTGTAATTTCTGGGAGACAGAGGTCAGTGTGCGACCGGCCAATGTGGAGCTTCTGGATCCCACCACTTTGTCGGATCCGGGATTTACCGATTCGACCCTCTGGTTCATCGACAATGCTTCTCCTCTGGCCGGAACCGGGTATGAAACCTGGATCGGCTACGATTTCCGCAGGTCCGACCAGGAGCAAAGGAATAAGGACACACCCTCATACATCAAAGGTCTTTCCGTTGTTCCCGTCGGCCTCACCGCCATATTTCTCCACTGGACCGCCGCACCCTCCACCGAGAATGTGAAATCGTACCGCATTTACCGCATTCCG
>CAZGVZ010000052.1:0-8426 GCA_964529145.1 uncultured Fibrobacteraceae bacterium
GCCCCTTGAGATCGGAATCGCACTGCAGAGGATAAGCTCCTCCGGACGCGCCGGGCATCTCCGTAAAGTCCGCGGCGCATCCCGTGGTTCCGCTCCTCTGTGCATGACAACTGGAATGACGGTCATGCACGATGGAACGGCATATCCGTGCTGTTCTTCACTGATCGTTCAGGGACTCGATCACCCTTTTCGCTACACCGATACGGCCGTCGAGGGCATCAGGACAGCATACGATCAATGGCGCACCGATCCCCTGCTGCAGATGATCCGGCTGGTCGGATTCTTTCCGGTTCTGTCATGGGTGCGGGAAGAGATGCCCGGTCATCCCGTTCTGGCGATCGAGAGCGCCCACCCGTGCGATGTCTGCGAGGGACTCTGGCGAGTACCGGAAACCGCTTCTCTCGCAAGAAAAAGGAGCGAGAATCCCGGAGTGATCGCGAAAGTGAATGAATTGTACGAAACCGTTTTTAACGGCGACACCGCGCGAGCACTATGAACCGTGAAGTGGAGGAGGCCTTGGCGATGCTGCAACTACCCGATCCCAGAGTAGCGATGTCGCTCGACGAACTGCAGAAAGTACAAAGTGTCGCCATGTCGCACATCGCGTTCAGCCTTACGCTGGCCTGTCCGCTGCGCTGTGGACACTGCATAGTCGAGGCATCGGAAGAGAAATCCGGATCGACCGTCCCGGTCGCGACCGCACGGATCTACGCTTCACAAATGAAGTCCCTCCGGGAATACGGAATCCGGACGGTCAGTTTTACGGGAGGAGAACCGACGGTCGCACCGCGCCAGCTGTCGCTGCTTTCGGAAGCAGCCGGAAACGAGGGCATGCGCTGCGGAATCGTCACTTCGGCATACTGGGCGAAAACCCGCCGGGATTCCGCAAGGATGATCGAGAGTTTCCCTTCCATAAGTGACTGGGATTTGTCCATCGACCGGTATCACCAGGAATTCGTACCCATGGAGTACGTGAGAAACGCCTATGCGGCGGCAGTGTCGCGCGGAAGACAGGTCACCCTTCGCTTCACGTTCGAGGATCCTCCGGCAGAGAGGGAACGGGAGATACTCGAGTTCATCTCCACGATGGGGGACGCGAACTTCTCATCTCAGAAAGTGCGCCCGCTAGGCAGGGGCGCAGGCGCTCCCGTCACAAAGGACGACTCCTTCAATCCATGGATGAAACCCTGCCTTACCCAGGGTATCGTCGTCAGGTACGACGGTTCGATCGCGCCCTGCTGCCTGAATCTCATCGAATCCAGGAAACATCCCTTCGAGTTCGGCAACGCGGAAAACCGTCCGCTGGAAGCGATTCATCGTGATTTCCGCGTATCGCCGCTTCTGCAGCTCATGCGCCTCATCGGTCTGGGCGAACTGTACCGGTGGATACATGCAGGCGGTCTTGCGGGAAACCTTCCGGAAACTCTTCCCGATGATGCGTGCGACATCTGCGCCCTCATGATGAACGACAGGGCAATCGGAGAGTTCCTTTCGGAAAAGGCCGGCCGGCCCGAAATCCGCCTGCGAACCGCGGTGATGCTAAGTAAGGTATTCGGAGAGGAGATGATGCTGCAGGATGCCATCGGGCGATGCCAAGGTATGGACCTTGCTTCGCAGGAACTCGAGAAAGCGCGCGAGCTCTGTTTGCAGCAAGCCTGATCTTTCCGCCCAGGATAATGAGCCGTCACGGCTCAGACGTGCCGCGGGGAACGTGGATCTGGCTGTATCATCGTTGGTGCTGCGCAACCGGTGCGTCGCCCGGATCACTGAGGAATGATATTCGATCCGGTCAGGTGAACTGATCGTCTACCAATCCCGGATCGAAGCTGACATGAACATTTTTTCATGGAACAGGGATATGCGCCATAATGATCTTATACTGGTATCCATGCCCTGGGCGTCGACGACCCAACCCTCGATCGCGCTCGGAATTCTCTCCGCGATCGCCCGCGAGGAGGGCGTGCAGTCCTCGGTCTTGTACCTCAACATGGATATGAGCGCTCTCGTGGGTTTCGAACCAGCTCGCAAACTGGCGAGCGACCGCTCGCTCCACGGAGTTTCGGAGCACCTCTTCGCCTGTGACATGTTCGGTTCCTCCGGGCTCTCGAGCGACGAATTCATCGCCGCCCTTACGGAACTCATGGTCGAGCCTCCGTTCGACAGCGTGGAATACATCAAAGATATCCGCGACAGGGTGATCCCCCTTTTCCTTGACAAAGCCGAGGACAGGATAACCGGAGAGCGGCCGTCGGTCGTCGGTTTTTCCGCGACTTTCAACCAGGTGCTTTCGGGTCTCGCCCTGGCGCGGCGGATCAAACGGAGTATGCCCGGCGTGCAGGTCATCTTCGGGGGAGCGTGCTTCGATGGAGAGATGGGAATCGAGTATCACCGGGCGCTGCCGGAAATCATCGACCACATATTCGTTGGGGAGGCGGACGATTCCTTCAGGGAGTACTGCGTAAATATTTCCAGAGGCGAATCCGCCCGGGGCATTCCGGGGGTCACTTGGTATGCCGAAAGCCGCGTACGTTTTATCCCGCGGAATCCTCCTCCGGACCTTGGTCGGATTCCGGTTCCTGATTACGACGACTTTTTCAGGGAAAAAGCGCGCATGGAGCGGGAATCGGGACTCGTTTTCAATATCGACTCCCTTCCCTTCGAGAGTTCGCGAGGCTGCTGGTGGGGAGAGAAAAGCCACTGCATGTTCTGCGGGCTCAACGAACAGACGATCTCGTTTCGCGAAAAGCCGGTGGATCGGGTCATCGCGGAGATCCTCTACCTCTCCGCGCGCTACCGCATCGCCCACCTCAACGCATCGGACTGGATCATGTCTCGCCGCTCGCGCGGAGCGCTCTTCGACGGGCTTTCGAAGCTGGATTTCGATATCGACCTTTTCTACGAAACCAGGGCCGACATGAGCAAGGAGGAGATCGCTGCGATGTGGCGCGCAGGAATCCGCAGGGTTCAACCCGGCATAGAATCGCTTTCGTCTCCCCTGCTAAGGCTCATGCGGAAAGGATCGACGAGAATCCGTCATGTCCAGTTCATGAGGTGGTGCAGGGAGTACGGGATCAGTATTCATTACAACCTGCTGTGCGGTTTCCCGGGAGAAAAAGCGGAATGGTACCATGAAATGGCGGAGTTCCTCAAAAGAATCGTCCATCTCCAGCCTCCCCTTTACAATCTCAATCCTGTCGAGATGCACAGGTTCAGTCCGCTTTTCAACGGGCGGGAGCGACCCGGCTTCGGGGAATGGCGCGTGAGGGAAGACTACGGGTTCAATTTTCCTCCGGGCCTGATCGATCCGGATAAAACAGGCTACTTCTTCACGTTCAAGGGGCAGACCGTCGCGCGGGAATCTGAATACGCCGAGGGTGTCCGCGCGGCGGTGACGCATTGGAAAGAATCCCACTCCCTGAAGAGTCCGCCGGTCTATCACTATATCATCGGCCCCGGATTCATCCGGATCAACGATACGCGTGAGGGAGAGGGACGCCAGTTTTTTCTTTCCGATCTTCATCAGGACGTGCTGCTTCTGTGCGATTCAATCCAGAGCCAGGCGACTCTCGAACGTCTCCTCCAAAAACGCTATCCGGAACAAACGCGAAACGGCGGAGTGGAAGCAGTGACCGAAAAGCTGCTTTCCGAAGACCTTCTGATGCGTGAAGACGACCTGTACCTGACCCTGCCGATCGGCTACCGGCCCAGGACCACGGACGAACTCCGGCGGTATGCGACCGGGGACTCTTCCGGCGAGAGAGCCGGAGAAACTGCGCTCCGCGCAGAGGGCGTGACGGCATGAGAGGCGGCGGTTCGCCCGGCATCGATGACCTGCTAGATGATACAGGAGCGGTCCGGCGGGCGCTGCAGTCCGGAAACCGTCATGAAGTCGAACTGCTGCTGGGGGAACCCGCGCTCCTGCGCGACCCGGCGCTTTCGGCGGTGGTTCGGATCATGTGCGCCGCCCAGCACAGGCAGCTTCCCGAAACGCTGGCTTCGATCGATACCTCCCTCATGAAGGAAATTAAACGCGTGGGCATCCTTTATTACGCGGTCGCGATGAGCGTCTACTGGACCATGGGAGTGACCGCCGCATACGCCATGTTCGAGGAATTGAGTGATTGCGACCTCTCGTCGCTTCCCGATCCATGGCGTTCGGACGTCCTTCATTACAGGGCTCTCGGACAACAGGTAAAAGATGGAAAACCTGGAGTCGTTTGCGAAAGGATAACCCGGATTCCTTTTATCGGAGAGTTTTCCCTCTTCGCTGTAGATGCCTCGGTCAACAGCGGTTTTTCCGCCAGACTGATCGTGGACACTGGAGCTCCGACCACGGTGCTCTCACTTGATTTCGTCAAGCGGCACGGCATGCCCTGCGATCTCGATCATCCCCGTTTCACGCGCGACAGCGCAGGGAACCGCGTGAAGCTCTATCCGGCGTTCGTCGAGCGGATGGCACTTGGTAACGTGATTCTGCTCGACACTCCGGTTCACGCCCTCAAGCTCTCCGGAAAGCTCCCCTTCGACGGACTTCTCTCCCCTCTTAACGCCTTTCGCGGATTTTCCGTAGAGTTCGAAAACGAACGAAAGTGCCTTACTGTAGCCCCCCCCGCGTATGGCGAAGCGCCGCCCCGGTCGCCGAACCGGGAACCGGCACGCCAGGAGCTGGTGTGGAGCGAAGGATGCCCGTCGGTAAAAACACGTCTTTTTTCCGGTCTTGATTGCTTCGGTAAATTGGACAGCGGCGCGATGGTCAATGTATTGAGCGTGAAGACCGCCAGGAAGCTGTGCCTGGATCTCAATGCCCGGGAGACCTCCGTCGCGGTCACCGCTACCGGGACGATGCGCGTCTACAAGGGTGTCAGCGGCATGATCGGAGTAGGAACGGAGCCGGGTATCGAAATGCCCTGCATCGTCAAGGATTTGCCGGACGGCGATCACGAGGAATCGCTGTTTCCCCCGATGTCGGATGTTCTGATAGGGATGCCGTGGTTCAGAAGGCACAGGGTTCTTTTCGAAGCGGAAGGAACCGCGATGCGATTCAATGATTGACATGAACCGGCGACTCATCCTGCCGGACAATGTCTGCGGCATCGGGAACCACCGTCTTTACGTCCCCGGCCCAAACCTGTAAAAGGAGTTCACATATGACCAGCGCGATCACAATCGGCAGCGAGGCCGCGATATCGAGTCCGGAACTCGCCATGTTAGTCGAACGTGCGACCGATCTCATGAAATCGGAAATAATCCAGTCCGCCTATACCCAAATCGATCCTCGAGCCTATCGGGCGCGAATGCCAGTGCTCTCTGCAGGATACCCGAATCCCGTGGAGGTCAGGTCGATAGGCAGGGTGATCGCCGACAGGCTCGGCACGATGCGATCCGACAAAAAGGATTCAGCCGTACGCGCCATCACCAGAGGAACGATGAGCGGCTCACCATCGAGGTCGGGCCTGCTGGCTTCGGGTGTCGACCCCAAAGCCGGGGATTACGCGCTCGACCAGGCCGATGCGCTCCGCGAGTTTTCTTTCATCAATGACGCGTGGGTCACGAAAGTCCTGCCCCGGATGCAGGACATGCTCGGACAGGTCACTGTACCTGAAGCCGGTGCTCCGCAGCCTGCGCATGAGGCGCAGGTGAACAGGCTGCTCAGGTTCAACCTGCATGAAGTCAAATGCATCGATGAAACGAACCCGGAATGGTTCGGCCACGACGAAATCGCCTCGGGCGGCGTAACCCAGGACGACAAAGGAGTGGAGGGAAAAATCACCGGATTCAAGGTGGGAGGAGGTTTCAGCGATGGTGTCCGGAAGGTGTACGACCCGCCACGAAACCTCGCAGAGTTCGCGCTCGACAACGATTACTCATCCGCGAAGTCGTTTCTCGTGTGGCTTGCCCTGGCCGAGGGAGACAACGGCGGATTTTCCGATTTCCTCGGCGACCTTTACGTCTCAATAAAAGCGGAACTGCAGAGCATTCTCCTGTCGCTAGGGGCGGCGGCCGGCACGTACATCGGCGCACACATCGGCGGAACCCTCGGTACGGCTATCGGCGGTCCGCTGGGCACGGTCCTCGGAGTCGCCTCGGGTGCGGTCCTCGGATCCCTGACCGGCTGGCTGAGATCGGCTCTCGAGGATGACATCTTCGATCCCAGGATGGCGTCGATCTCCCTGCCGGACCCTTCCGCCGCCTTCGCGCAGGGCTCGCCCGAATCCAACCTGTATTCACTGCATTTCGAGGGATTCGGCGGGCTGTATGCCGCGCATTACGGCTGGGAGCTCGTAAGATGATGCGGATGAGGTTGGACCTCAAACCGGGGCCTCCTGCCCCGGTGGCCTCTCTGCCCGGAGAGGCGATCATGCCTTTGCGAAAGGCATGGAAAAATTTCTTCTGGACTCTTCGGGCGGAGAGAGGTATCAGAGGGTGAGGTCTTTCTCCATCGCTCTGCTCTTCAGATCCCGGGGCATCTTTTCGATCGCATAGCGCAAGGCGGTCCGGGGCATGTTTTTCCGTGAGCTCATGACGAAATCGAACACCTCCCGCTCATGAGGTTCGCTCGCCGCCTTGAGCATCCAGCCGTATCCTTTCCGGACCAGATCGTCGGAGTCGGTGAGCAGCATCCGGGCGATCTCCAGGACGTCGTCAAGGAAAAGACCTTTTTTTGCTGGAACGATCAGACTCACAGCCGCGGCGCGGCGCATCCAGCGGTTCCGGGATTTCGTGAATCGCTTGAGTTCTTGCACGTACTCCGGATACATCTCGATAAAGGCTCCCACCGTGTGATTGCAGAACGTATCGCACGCCGCCCAGTTGTTCACGTAGGATCCGATCCACCGCTCGAATACCTTGAAGTCGCTCCGCGCATACTTTTTTCGAATGTAATAGGACCAGTTGCAGGCAATGAACGACTCCTCCATGAATCCCGTTTTCCAGAGCTCCTCGCATAAAACGAAAACTTCCTCCTTTTCACGGTCGCCGATGAGTGCGAAATATTCCTTCCCTATCCGGGTGACGAGCGCGGTTTTTATCCCGTAAAGCTCCACCTCTTCCCTGAAAAAGGTTCTCCCCGATGCTTTCGTTTTCTCGTCTCCGTTTTTAATGAGTTCCGTTCGGAGCGCTGTGATTATTCTGTCCATGGTACGCCTCCTTCCCGATATAAAAAATAGCTCATAGATATGATCGCATACAGTACCGGTTCGACCTGCCCGGCAAACCCGAATGCCGGTGAACCCCCGGTTCGCCTTTTTCTACTAAAGCGATTAAGAGAGCAACTCTCTAAGATCAGGCAGTATGAAAACTTCACCGGCAGCGATATCTCTCATTCTCCTTCTTTCCCTGACAGCGGGCGTTTTCGCCGCGCCGGCCCGCAATTATGCCGAGGCGCTCCAGAAATCAATGTGGTTCTACGAGGTGCAGCGCAGCGGAGAACTTCCCGGGAACAATCGCGTGGAGTGGCGCGGTTCTTCGGCGGTCGCCGATGGAAGCGATGTCGGACACGATCTCAGCGGCGGTTGGTACGATGCGGGCGACAACATGAAATTCAATTTTCCGATGGCCTCCTCCGTGACGCTGCTCGCCTGGGGCGGCCTTGAATACGGCGCCGGCTACCGGAAAATCGGCCAGTGGGGCTGGCTTCTGGACAACCTGCGATGGGTGACCGACTACCTCATCAAATGTCATGTCTCGCCCGATGAGTTCTACGGCCAGATCGGGATAGGCATGACGGATCACAAGTGGTGGGGATCTCCGGAGGTGTTTCCCAACGAGAGACCTTCGTTCAAGATCGATGCCGAGCATCCCGGAAGCGAGCTCGCGGCCGAAGCCGCGGCCGCGCTCGCGTCGTCGTCACTGCTCTTCAGGGGAACCGATCCGTCATATGCCGACCTCTGCCTTGGACACGCGCGCGAGCTGTACGATTTTGCCGACAAACACCGGGGATTGTATCATGAGGCGATTCCCGATGCCGTCGATTTCTACAAATCATGGAGCGGTTACCAGGACGAGCTGGTGTGGGGGGCAGTTTGGCTATACATCGCGACCAGGGAGAAGCAGTACCTGGAAAAAGCGGAAGAGGGATACGCCGGACTCTCGAAAGAGCCCCAGAGCGAGATCCCCAGGTTCCGGGAGGCGCTTTCGTGGGACGACAAGACCTACGGGTGCTATGTTATGCTGGCGAAAATCACCGACAAACCGCACTATCATGCTGACGCGCAGCGATGGCTCGACTGGTGGAGCTACGGGTACTCGGCCCGGCAGTCGGGAGAGGAAACATGGAGCGGTGACAAGGGAGTAGCCTGCACCCCGGGAGGGCTCGCATGGGTGAGGCAATGGGGACCGATCCGGTACGCGGCGAATACAGCGTTCGCCGCATTCGTCTACAGTGACTGCAGGGATGTCCCGTCCGAGAAAAAACGGCTGTACTATCA
>CAZGVZ010000052.1:8436-12609 GCA_964529145.1 uncultured Fibrobacteraceae bacterium
GGGCAAAAAGCCAGATCGACTTCGCGCTCGGAGACAACGAGCTAAACCGCAGTTACGTGTGCGGGTTCGGTGATAATCCTCCGGTCAAGCCCCACCACAGAAGCATGCACGGCCCGTATCTGGACGACAACGGGCGAACCCCGGCGCATTCCCGGCACGTGCTGTACGGCGCGCTCACAGGAGGTCCGGGCCAGGACGGCTCCTTTACCGACGACAGACTAGACGCCGTGAAGAACGAGGTCGCGACCGACTACAACGCTGGATTCAGTTCCGCGCTCGCCCGGCTCGTTTTCAGCGAAGGCGGGGCGCCGCTCGATGGTTTTCCGCCGATATCAGCAAGGGATACCGAATACGTCGTAGTTGCGAAAATCAATACTCAGGGCGACCGTTTCACCGAGGTATCGGCCACAGTGCAGAACCGCACCACCTGGCCCGCGAGGTATTCGGAGAACCTCAAGATCCGCTACTACGTCGATCTCTCGGAAGTGATCGCCGCTGGACTCATGGTCACGGACGTCATCGCCGAATACCGGGCCTGTCAGCTCTGTTCCGGACCGCTCACGGTCTCAAAGCTCGAGAAAGCGGCTGTGGGGACCGAAATCTACTTCACCGAAATCGACTTCGGGAATGAACGGATCTTTCCCGGAGGACAATCGGCCTTCAGACGCGAAGTCCAGTTTCGCGTAGGACTTCCCGAGACCGCTCCACAGACGGTCTGGGATCCTTCGAACGATCCATCGTATGCGGGACTCACCGCTTCGGCCGACACCGGCGGACACCGGCTCATCCCAGCCTATGAAAATGGAACGCTGGTCTGGGGAAAGGAAATCGACGGTACGGAGTTCACCCCTGGAAAATGGAACCGGCCTGATTTCACCGAACCCCCCTATGCACCATCGGGCTGGGACACGACCCTTTTCAAAGGTAAAGGACCGATCGGCGTACGCTCCGGATTTCCGGGTCCGGGGCTACCGGGCCCGTATGCGATGTGGCTCGAAAAAGGCACCATGAGAATCGAGGCGTACGATGATATCCGCATCGACGCGTTCACGCTCGACGGTGAATCTATTGTCAAGATGAGACTCATGAATGGGGAGACCCGTGTCAGGTCGTTTTCCGGTTTTCCACCCGGCATCATCGTGTTCCGGATCCTGCGAGACGGTCGCGCCGCGGGAGCCGTCCGGATATTGCACCAGTAAAACGTATTTGCGGAGCAGTTGACGGAAGGCCGGCCCTTTTTCATAAGGGAGAGCCGGTTGCGGATTCTTGTCTCCCTCCACCATGAACTGGGGAGGGATTGAGGGCGTCTCTATGCATTCAGTTTTGTGTTATGAGCGCAAAAAAGGGTACAGGCCGGACGGGATGCCCATCAGTTTATTTCATGACCGAAGACATGCCGCCGAAGCGGCGATGATGACAGCCGATTCGAGCGCGATGACGGTGTGGATGAGCGGCAGCACGCGAAGGGCCCGCCGCGGGGTCGGCGAGGCGACCAAAGCGACCGATGCGGCGGACAGAAGACAGAACGGAACCGTCATGGCGAGAACGGTCCAAAAAGGCAGATTTCGCAGAAGGAGCCAGGAAAACCCGATGTGCGCGGCGGAAAACAGGAAGATCCATCGTGCGGTTCCCCGGTTGCCGTACAGCAGCGGAACGCTCTTCATTCCGCGCGCCCGGTCGTTTCTGACGTCCGCGAGATCGTTGACTCCCAGATGCGCCTCCGCCAGAGGATAGAATACCGCCATGTACACGAACGCGAGCGGTGCGGGCCCGGCCGCGGCCATGTACCCCGCTGCCGGAAAAAGTGCGAAATCCGTTCTTCCCAGAAGTTGCGCGACAGGCAGACGCTGGTTCCGTTTCTTAACCTGATAGAACCATTCCATTCCGTAGCAGTAAAATAGGGAAGCCGCCACATAACCTGATCGCGGAAAAGGCAGCAGTGCAATGAGCAGCAGCGCGGTCGCTCCGAACGCGATGAAAACGGCGAACGCGGCTGAAGCCGGCAGGAGTCCCTCCGCCACCGGCCTGCGGCCGAACGGCCGCCAGTAGCGTGTCAATCCGTCCTTTTCCACGTCCTTACGGTCGTAGTCCCGGTCCACATAGTCATTGAGCACGATTCCTCCGGTGCCGCCGAGAAAACCGATCAGCGCGAGGTGGAAAAGCGATTTCCAGGAGAAGGTCCCTTCCGCGGCGAATCCGAGCATGGCGCCCGAACTGAAGAGAAGCGGCCACACCGGCCCGAAATGAAGTCGGGTCAGATCGACGTACGGTTTGAAAGGTGCCATGGAGAGAAATATATGTTATGTGAAAGTGGACAGCCGTTCTCTCGCTGTTTCTTCCATTAAACATGACGGATAGGTCGTAGACGTATAGTGCGGGCGGCGCACTCTTCACGGTGAATCGTCCGGATCAGGCGAAATCCGTTTTTTCAACGGGAAACCTCGATATATTTTCAACCTAAGCAATCTTTTTCACATTACCGTTCCGTACTCTTGCCGAAGGGTCTTCCGGAGTGAATCCGAGTAAATTTCTCACATTGTTGTCGGCATCCCGGGACAGAACCGGAAGTGAAAACCAGCTAACTGGTACATTTCAATGCGAAAGGAAGCGACATGCAAAAAACCGACCTTCCTGGATGTCCGGTGACGTTCGAGGAAACGCAGAAGTTCCGGCAGGCCTGGGTCTGGGCACTTCTTCTGGTTTCCGCGGCCGTGCCGGTCGGCTCCCTGCTGCATGCAATCCCGCAAAGCGCATCTCTGAAAACAAATGCAGTCATTGCCCTTTCGCTGTTGTTTCTGCCTATTCTTTTCTATCTGTTGCAGCTGCAGACGAAAGTCGCCAAAGGGGGCGTCTATGTCCGGTTTTTCCCCATTCACAGGAAATGGCGATTTATCTCCCGCGACGAAATAACGGCGTTCGAAAAGGTGAGTTATCACCCTCTGATGGAATACGGCGGATGGGGAATCAGGTACGGAAGAAACGGAAAAGCCTACAACACCTCGGGAAACCAGGGCATTCGATTCACATTCGCAGACGGAAAAAAGCTCCTGATCGGTACCGGGAAGCCCGACGAATTCAACCGCGCGGTCACGGCGATAATGAAGCGGTGAAAAGTTCCGACACGCCCGCTCGTCACATGAACGGTGCACCCGATATGTCGGTGGCGCCTCCCCACCCGGGTATTTATAACGGTCTCAATTGTCTGCACTAAGCAGGCCCGCCCTCAGGCAAACAGTCGCCCGGCAAGGACGATCAGTCCGAATCCGTTAAGTCCCCCGGACGCGGTCAAAGCCACCGGCATGACATCGCCGTATCCGGGCGATTCGCCTTTCATCCGGAGTTTTATGCATAAACCGATGAAAAGTGCCGTTCCCGGAGCGAGCGATACCAGGAACAGAACCGTGGTCGCAGCGGTGAAGGTCCGGAAGATCACCACGGAAAAACCCGCGGTGGAGGCCGCGAACAGCGTTCCTGAAAGCGCCAGTGTTCCGCGTATTCCCAACAGCCGGCTTACGGTCATGTCCCCTCGCGCGGCATCCTCGTCGTGCTGGAAGATTTCGAGAAGCGGAGAAGCGGCAAGAATCATACAGGCCATGCAGAGTGCTGCGACAAGAACAGGTGACGACGGAACGGACGATCCGGTTTCGGACAGGGAGATGCGGACCGCCAGGAACATGATGAACCCCTGGCCTATACCGGTGAGAAGCCAGCCCAACCAGGCCCTTCCTTTCAGACGAACCGAATCCGCGCTGTAAAGAATCGACGCGACAGCGTATAGTAGACATCCGCACGAGATACCCGCACCGGCGAAAAGCGCCGTAAGCACTGCCGCGGCTTTCAGGGTGAGTGAGACCGGGAGCAGGTCGGGCGTGACCCGCGGTGGTTTCTTGAGCATGCCGATACTTCCGGTATCGCGATCGAACCATGCATTGAAACCGCTCGAACCGGGATAGAGCATCAGGTGAAGCGCCGTGAAAATGATGAGCGCGCGGCCCGTGTCGTACCCGGGCGAGAAAACCAGTGCCATAAGGTAGACCGGCAGGAGAAAGAACGAGAATGGGAATCTCAGATGCATGATGGTCGAAGGGGAAATCATCTCGAGTCATTCTTTTCAGACTGTTTTCACGGAGATCTTGAGGTGTCGACCCACACAAATGAGGACCGGAGCATCCT